>JALFGI010000038.1 GCA_022777455.1 Clostridiales bacterium
GCTCCCCCATAGGGGGAGCCAAGGGGTGCGGCAATTCCGGTTCGCCAAATTACAATTTATCGATATGAGAAAAAAGGATAATAAAAAGGAAGCCATTTCCCATGCTTTGCACAGGGAAATGGCTTCCACGCTTATTTTGCGCGAATATCCAAATGATAGTCGATCACACCAGCTTCGGTGTTTTCGATGATGATGTTGTAAACCAGATCAATGGAGCCCCCGTCTTCCACAATGTCGAAGAACACCCGGGTGGCTTTCACGGAGATCATCAGCGCCCCGAACTCCATGCGGTAAAGAGAATCGTGGGACACGCCCTCCTGGAAAACCATGGTGCTGGTAAGCCTTCCGGTGCGGATCAGGGTAACCTTCTCCGGCTCCACCCGGAAGGTGGTGGTCACGCCGGCCAGGCCCGTGAGCTCGCTTTCCTCATAGGTAATGTCCCAGCCTCCATCCCGGAATTCCATGGTGCCTTCGGTGTCCAGTCGGATGACGTCCGGTTCCTGACCCACGTAGGTCTGGCGGCCCTGGATGGACATCATAACAGGAATGCTCATTGTGCATCCTCCATGGCAAGGTCGATCAGCTCATCGATCAGCTGGGAATAAGGAATGCCGCTGGCGGCGAACAGTTTGGGATACATGGAAATGGAAGTAAATCCGGGAATGGTATTGATCTCATTGAACACCGCCCGGCCATCCTCTGTTACAAAGAAATCCACCCGGCTCAGGCCCTGGCAGCCGATGGCCTGATAGACCCGCACGGCCAGTTCCCGTACCTGCTCCGCTGCTTCCTCGGAAATGCGGGCAGGGATATAGGCAACGGAAGTATCGGTAATATACTTGGCATCGTAGTCATAAAACTCTGCTCCGGAATCGATTTCACCGCACACAGAAGCAACGGGATTATCATTTCCCATCACGGCGACTTCAATTTCCTTGCCGCGGATGAACTCCTCTACCAGCACCTTCTGGTCATACACTGCCGCAGCGCGCAGGCCCTGCTCCAGCGCCTGACGATCGGCAGCCTTGGAAACACCCACAGAGGAGCCGGTTCCGGCAGGCTTGACAAACATGGGGTAAGCAAATTTCTCTTCCAGCTGATCCAAAATAGACTCCATGCGGCATTCCATCTCTTCCCGCCGCACCAGCAGCCAATCGGCCTGGGGAATGCCCGCCTGATCCGCCACCAGCTTGGTCAGGGTTTTGTCCATGGCTACCGCGGAAGCGGCCACATGGGGACCCACATAGGGAATCCCGGCCAGCTGCAGCAGGCCCTGGATGGTGCCGTCCTCGCCGTTCTCGCCGTGGAGCACGGGGAACACCACATCGATGCGCTCCCGCACCACGCAGTCCCCCTCGAAGCACAGCAGCCCCTGTCCCCGGAGAGGAGAAATGGCCGCACGGCGGTTATCGGGATGATTCTTCCACTCGCCGGTGGGCAGCAGAGAATAGTCCTTGCCGGTGTAGTAAATCCAGTCACCATCCTTGGTAATACCCACGGGGAAGACATTGTACTTGCTGTGATCAATGTGATTCAGAACGGACTCCGCGCTGCGCAGAGAAACCTCATGCTCCGGGCTGACACCGCCGAACAGAACGCATACACTCAGTTTTTTCATAGACTTATCCTCCCTTTTCTTCAAGCCTTGAGAAGCGCTTCACCGGCCCGGAAAATATCTCCCGCGCCAATGGTAATCACCAGATCATTGGGCTGAATATGGGTACGAAGGTACTCCGTCACCTCGGGCAGCGTTTCGCAATAAACCGCGCCGGGAATCCTGGCGGCAAGGTCCAGGGAAGAAATACCGCTGGTGTTCCGCTCCCGGGCGGCGTAAATCTCCGCCAGGACCAGCACATCGGCTTTGGAAAGCTCCCGGACAAAATCCTCAAAAAGGGCCTGGGTTCTGGAATAGGTGTGGGGCTGGAAAGCCACCACCAGGCGGCCGCCCATGGAGCGGGCAGTATCCAGTGTAGCCCGCAGTTCATCGGGATGGTGGGCGTAATCGTCATACACCTGCGCCCCGTTAAAGGTGCCTTTGCGCTCCATCCGCCGGCCCGCGCCGTGGAAGGAAGCCACACCTCTTGTCACAGCTTCTCCGGGAATGCCCAGCATCCAGGAAGCCGCAGCGGCGCCCAGGGTATTCAGGGCGTTGTGCTTTCCCATCACGCCCATGTCCACATGGCAGTAGAAATTCCCGTCCACGGTCACGTTGAAGTGACGCCAGTCCTCCGAAATATTCTCTGCCCGAACCCGGTTCTGCTCTCCCAGGCCGAAGGAAACATGGTTGATGCCCTTCATGGCCTCCACAGTGTGGGGATCGTCGCCATTGGCGGCCACGCCGAAGGTGGCCATTTCAGCGAATTTGTGGAAAGACTTCTGAATGTCGGCCAGGTCCTTGAAATAGTCCAGATGGTCGGCCTCCACATTCAGTACCACCGCCAGGGTGGGAAAGAAATTCAGGAAGGAATCGCAGTATTCGCAGCTTTCCAGCACGATGGTATCCCCGTGACCCACCCGATGGCCTGCATGAAGCAGAGGCAGATAGCCGCCGATCATCACCGTGGGGTCCATCTTGGCCTCCATGAGAATGTGGGTCATCATGGAAGTGGTGGTGGTTTTGCCGTGGGTGCCGGAAATGCAGATGGCGTTTTTATAGGATTTCATAATCTCGCCCCAGGCCTGGGCCCGCTCGAACACCGGGATGCCGGCGCTGCGGGCAGCGGCAATCTCAGGGTTGTCGTTGTGGACAGCAGCGGTACGAATCACGCAGTCCGCTCCCAGGATGTTCTCCGCCCGGTGGCCGATGGCAACATGAATCCCCTTTTCCTCCAGCTCCTCGGTGGAGAGAGAGGCACTCATGTCCGAGCCGGAAACCTCCAGGCCCATGCCCTTGAGCACCAAGCCCAGAGGACGCATGGACACGCCGCCGATGCCCACCAGATGTGCCCTGCGACCGGGAGCAATATATTCAGAAATATCATATGTTTTCATAGAAAAACTTCCCTTACAAAAGTACATATTCACACAATTTTGGATTATACACCATAGCCTCCAATGACGCAACCACAAATTGTAACCGTTGCCGACAAACGCGCTTTTTATCCTATTTCTGGCAAAAATTACCCACCGAAGGAATTCCTTCGGTGGGAATAATTATTCATTTGTTTGATAATACTGTGCCTGGGCGCTCCGAAGCTGTAAAAGCCGCCCCGTGCTCCCCAAAGCGATGCTTGCCATTGCGGGACAATGGAAAAGAATAAACGTATTCTTTCCTGCATCAAAAAAGGGGCCTTTCGGCCCCCTCTTTGTTAAAAAGCTTCCTCAATGGGATTTCCGTTCACCAAAACATCCTTACAGGAGTAGTCCGCATAGAATTCCAGTCCGCCAATGTCATGTACATTGCACTGTTCCACCTGGACACTATTGCATCCGTAGAACCAGGCGGCACCGCTGCTGCACTCATAAATCTCAGAGTTGAACACGCTGAGGTTGGAGCAGTACATGGCCTGGACTCCCAGGGTGCCGCAGCCAAAAAGCCGACAGCCCTCAATGATGGCGTTGTTGGCATATTCCAGCTGAACCACACCGCCGGAGCACTCCCCCACCGCCGGGGTGTGGCCCACCTTCACATTGCGCAGAATCAAGCCCGTCAGGTTCGCAAACCGCAGTACATTGGCATAGCGGGGTGTGGTGACGATGGACACCGCCTCCGGGTCCGCCGCCTCGATGGTCAGATTGCTTGCACCCCGAATCACCAGCTCGTAACCATCATAGACGGATTCCCAATGGTAGTATTCCCCACCGAGGCCTGCATAGGTGGAGGCGGTGGAGAGATCATATTCCCCGGGCTCCAGGTAGATGGTGGCATTGGGGGCAATGGCCGCCAGGAATTCATCCACATTGGAAACATGGATTTTTCCGTCCTCGCCGGCCTCCACCATTGGCACCTCCGGCCGTCCGGCAGGCTCCCAGGACACCACACGCATTTTCATGGAGACCAGGTCTCCGGCAGTGAGCTCCTGTCCATCAGGGTTCACGGGCATCACATTCTCCGCCCACTGCGGGGCATAGTCAAAGCGGCAGGACTCCACGGTCACCGGGTTGCCGTTGCCACGGAACATGCAGTCGAACTGGTTGTCGTGGACATCCAGGCCGCCCAGGTAAATACCGGGGCAATCGGAGTAGACCAGGCTGCCGTAGAAGAATTCGCTCCAGTTTCCGTAAATTTCCGAATTGATGACTGCAATGTCGTCGGAGCTGAAAATCTCAAACACACCGTCTGCCAGAGCGCAATTAAAGAATTTGCTGTTCTCA
>JALFGI010000077.1 GCA_022777455.1 Clostridiales bacterium
AAACGATGGTGGCATCGATGTTCAGATAGGGAGGATTGCCCTGCCAGCAGAACAGACGGTTGTAGATGACGGAGGCGATGGTGTAGCCTTCCTGAGCGCTGGAGGTTTCCTTTTCAATCATGGAAGCTACATTTACGACATCACGAACCGTAAACAAATGGGAGTCGATATAATCCTGTGTCTTTCCGTCCCGACGCATCAAATCTGTCAGATGGGCATTCAGTGTCTGAATTTTTCCGCGCATTTCTTCGTCGAAACGATTGTCAAAGTTATTGAGCATTTTGGTCAGAACATTCTTGGGCGTATCGTTCTGATAGAATTCATAGGTGTCCGGGAACAGGAAGCCTTCCAGGCAGTATTTGTCGCCTCTGGTCACGCCGTCCAGGAACCAGTAATCATTCAGCTCGCCGTAGGCTGAATAGGAAGAAATGTCCTGTACGGTACAAACCTTGTTTTCTTCCAGCAGGGCGAAAATCTGGCGGCAGGTGTAACCCTCTGGGATCATCACCTTTACGGTAGATCTGGAAGAGGAGGGGGACATCATCTTCACCAAGGCGTGGTAGTCGTATTTGGTATTCAGGTCCCACATACCAGGGTGAATATCTCCTTCGTCAACGGCAAATTGAGCATACAGCTTGAAAAGCCCTGGGTAATGAATCAACTCAGCTCTTGCAAGCTTCTTGGTAATATCATCGATTGTATCGGTTTCATACACGGTGATGGTAACGCTCTTGTCCTCGCGGCCAAAAGCCAATATCTCCGAAGCACATACCCAAACCATTCGGCCCAGAGTGATACTGATCAGCAGAACCAAAGCAACCCAAACGCCGGTGACAAGTATGTTCGGGATACCGAACAGGCCTTCGCCCTTTTTCCGGCGGGGGCGCCCCTTTTTGATGGCCCGGGTGCGATGAGGTCTGGGCTGTTCAGGCACAGGGAGCAGCTCCTCTTCAAAGTCACCGGGGGAGGGGGGCAGCGGATCCTGAGGCGGGATACCACTCATTCCATCCTGAAATACAGGCTGCTCCGGATCGGCGGTATTTTGCTGATTATCGTCAGGGGAAACCGGTTGCTCCACCGGAGGGATATCTTCCTGCTCTGGTGAATCAACAGAGAGCTGTTCCGGCTCGGATGCGGGAAAATCGTCGGAGCTTTCACTGGGAGGAACGGATGGCCGGGCAGCAAATTTCCCCCGGTAACCGGTATCCGGTTCCTGCCCCTCCGGAATGGTGTTATCAGCATAGGAACCAATAAAATCAGGTTCCTGAATCATTTCCTCACGGGAAACGGCCTGGTCCTCAGAAACAGGAGCATCGGCAGGAAGGTCTTCCTGTGGTGCAGGCATGGAATCATCCTGCTGCATTGACGGAAGGAACTGCTGCTCCTGATCCGAATTGGGATCATAGGTCATAAGGGTACCTCCATTATCGAATGACAATTTGCTTTTTGATCGTTTCAGCTATCTCTGTCCCCTTCAGTGCTTCCACAAGGGCCAGGCCAAAGGGAATGGCACATCCGGCAGAAGTACCGGTAATCAGCCGACCATCGGTCACGACGGCTGCATTTTCCTGCATCAAGGCAGAACCCATGTGCTCTTCCTGTCCGGGGTAGCAGGTTGCACGCAGCCCGTCGGTGATGCCCAGATCCGCCAGAACGGTGGGACCGGCGCAGATGGCGGCAACATACTTTCCGTTTTCCCAGGCAAATTTCAGAGCATCCAGAGCAGCCTCGCTGGCGCGCAAACTTGCCACTCCGCCAAGGCCGCCGGGAATGATGACCATTTCCACATCGGTCAGATCCATCTCGCCGATGGTGATGTCGGCTTCAACCTTGATTTTGTGGCTTCCGGATACTGTTTTTCCATTGATGCCAACCGTCAGTATTTCCACACCGGCTCTGCGGAGCAAGTCCAGGGGAGCAATTGCTTCGGTTTCTTCAAACCCGGTGCCAAGCAGCATATATACCATATTTTATTCCTCCATGAGATCAATCCGTATGAATCATTTTATTTTTCCATAAGAACTTTGGATTATGACTTTGTATCCAAAGCATTTCATCTTAATATACCATATTTTTTCCTGCTTGTCCACAGTCTGGCGCCCGAAGAAGTTTAATTTTATACTAATTTTGAAAAATGTCATAGGATGGTTGCAAATCCCGGGGAAAAATGATAGAATAACGGGCAGAATACGCAGGATAAAAAGGAAAAGAAGTTATGGAAGAAAAAAACATCACCTTTGAAGACCTTGGTTTGTCTGAGGCCATGCTGAAGGCGCTGGAAAAGAAGGGATACGGATATCCCACCACCATCCAGATGGAGGCAATTCCTCATTTCCTGGCATGGAAGGACGTGATTGCCAAAGCACCCACCGGAACCGGCAAGACATTTGCTTTTGGTATTCCCATGATCGAGCACATCGATCCGCAATGCGAGGATGTCCAGGGCCTGATTCTGGCACCCACCCGGGAACTGGCGATCCAGATTGGAGATGAACTGCGAGGGCTCCTGACTTATTTTAACGGCATCCGGGTTGCAGTGCTCTATGGTGGCGCAGGTATCGGCAGCCAGATCCGTCAGATGGAGAAGAAGCCTCAGATCGTTGTTGCCACGCCCGGCCGACTGATGGATCACTATAATCGGAAAACCATTCGGCTGGATAAAATCCAGACGGTAGTACTGGACGAAGCAGACCGGATGCTGGATATGGGCTTTTTCAAGGACGTAACCAGAATCATCGAAAAGATTAAAAACCGAAAAAACCTGGGCCTGTTCTCAGCAACCATCTCTCAGGAAGTGATGACGGTTTCCTGGATGTACCAGCGTGATGAGGTGGAAATCACCGTAGAACCCAAGCAAGAGGACCGGCCCGATATCGATCAGTTTTCACTGACCTGCACGCCTCTGGAAAAGGCGGAAACCGTGCTGCGCCTGATGAGAAGCCAGGGCTACGAGCGGGTGATGATTTTCTGCAACACCAAGCACATGTGCCAGCGCCTTAGCGATGAATTCCAGCGGGCCGGTGTGGACTGTGATTGCCTCCATGGTGATATTCGCCAGAGCCAGCGAGAAAAAACCATGCAGCGTTACCGTGCAGGAAAGCTGCCGGTTTTGATTGCGACAGATGTGGCCTCCCGGGGTATCGATGTGGACGATGTGGACTGCGTCATCAACTATGATATCCCTGAGGAAAACGAGTACTATGTCCACCGCATCGGCCGTACTGGTCGGGCCAAGCGGAAGGGAATTGCCTGGAGTATTGTCAGCAATTTCCCGGAGAAGGCAAAGTTGGATGAAATTGCCAAATTCTCCCACTACCAGGTGAAACCCATGATTCTGAGTGCCGACGGTACCCTGACGGAAGAAGAAATCAAAGCCCCCACCGCACCCAAGAGGCGGTTTAAATGATCCCCAGGGAGTCCGGTTTCCTGCTGCTTTCCGGGAAGTTGGGAGATCCCGACAGGAAGCCGCTTACCACCGCCCAGCTCCGGCAGCTTGCTCAGAGAGCTTCACTGCTGCTGCCACCGGATGAAACAGCTCAGCTGACGGTTTCTCATCTGATGTCCATTGGAATGGATCAGAAATCGTCAGAGCATATCCTGAATTTGCTGGAAGATGAGCTCCAGTTAAAGGCCTATTTGGAAAAGGCGAAAAAATATGGCTGTATCCCCATCACGCGGGCCAATGGGGCGTATCCTCTGATTCTGCGAAAGCGACTGGGTTTCGATGCCCCTGGATGCCTTTGGATAAAGGGAAACCCTGAAATTCTGAAGATGCCCACGGTATCTCTGGTGGGCAGCCGGGAGCTGAATGGAGCGAATCGGAAGTTTGCCCGGGAAGTTGGAGCCCAGGCAGCAAAACAAGGTTTTGCTTTGGTATCCGGCAATGCCAGAGGTGCAGATTCCACGGCCCAGAGCGCATGCCTGGAATCCGGCGGTTGCGTGATCAGTGTAGTGGCCGATTCCCTCACAGAGCACCCGCAGGAGAAGAATGTGCTGTATGTGAGTGAGGAGGACTTTGATGAACCGTTCTCCGTCTTCCGTGCGCTTCATCGCAATTATGCCATTCACGCCTGGGGGGAGATCACGTTTATTGCCCAGTGTACCATGGAAAAGGGTGGTACTTGGGATGGAAGTGTTCATAATCTTCGGAAAAAATGGAGTCCGCTCTATTGTTTCCGGGATGGCAGTACTGCTTCTGTAGCCTTGGAGGGGATGGGGGCCACCCTGATTGACACCGAACAGCTGCAGTACTTCCGTTCTTTCGCCGATACCCAATTGTGTTTCCTTTGATTTTGAATCGAAATATCCCGGAGACGGTTCGTCTCCGGGATTACTTTTAGGGCAACACCGCACAATGGGAGCTGCGGGCTTTGGCGGGCCTTTTGCCCCATCCGTGCAGTTCTGAAAATGGGAAATACACAAAGTATTCCCACATTTCCAGAACTTTCGGCTGGGTCAAAATTCCTCGCCAAATCGCCTTGCCCCATTATGCGGTGTTGCCTTAGAAGATTTTCATGTTTGTCAGCTGCGCTTTTTCGGGGCCCATATACCCGTCGCAGACAGCCGGCTTGGAGGAAAAATGGATGGAATTCAGTACTTCGCTGGCAGAGCCGGAGATGGAGATGCCGGTCACCGGGGTACATTTTTCTCCGTCGTGATAATAGGCCAGGCGTACTTCACCGCCAATGTAATCGCTGAAAAA
>JALFGI010000119.1 GCA_022777455.1 Clostridiales bacterium
TGCTGATTACCATTATGTCCAGCCTTGCCCAGGAAGAAAGCCGCTCTATCTCCGAAAACTGCACATGGGGCCAGAGAAAGCGGTTCGCAGACGGTAAAGTCACCGTACCCTTCAAGCGGTTCCTGGGTTATGACCGTGGCCCCGACGGCAATCTGGTTCTGAATCCCGAAGAGGCGGTCATTGTCCGGCGTATCTACAGTATGTTCCTACAGGGAATGACACCCTATGGCATCGCCACCCAACTTACCGCCGACGAAATCAAGTCGCCGGGTGGAAAAGATAAGTGGAATTCCGGAGCCGTCCGCAGTATCCTTACCAATGAGAAGTACAAGGGCGATGCGCTCCTGCAAAAGTCCTACACGGTTGACTTCCTCACCAAGAAGAAAAAGACCAATGAGGGTGAAATCCCACAGTACTATGTGGAAGGCAACCACGAAGCCATCATCAGCCCGGCACAGTTTGAACTGGTACAGCAGGAGTTAGCAAGGAGAAACAGCAGCCGGGGTCGGCACAGCGGTGTCCACCTTTTCTCGGGCAAAATCAAATGCGGTCAGTGCGGACACTGGTACGGCTCCAAGACTTGGCACTCTACCGACAAATACCGCAAGACCATCTGGCGCTGCAACCACAAATTCGATGGTGAAGAAAAATGCACCACGCCGCACTTTACCGATGAAGAACTGCAAGCCCTGTTCATTTCGGCGGTCAATCAGCTTATAACCAATAAGGCTGCGGTCATTGAAGCGGTTATCGGTGCAGTCCTTCCGGCACTCGACACAAGCGGACTGGAAGCCGAGTCTGCCACCTTGGAAGAGGAACTGACCGTGGTTTCCGATCTGATGCAGAAGTGCATTTACGAAAACGCCCATGTTGCCCTCGACCAGGTGGAATACCAAAAACGCTACGATGGGCTGACCGCTCGGTACGATACCGCCAAGGCTCGGTACGATGAGGTCAACGCAGCCATCTCCGACAAGCAGGCACGGCAAGCCCAAATCGAAGCCTTCCTGGAAACCCTGCGGGCGCAGGATGGCTTGGTGGAGAAGTTCGAGGTCAGCCTTTGGTGCGGACTGGTGGACTTCATAACGGTCTACGCAAAGGATGATGTCCGTTTCACTTTCAAACACGGCGGTGAAATCCGAGCATAAGGGCAAAAAGATACTCCTCACTACCTTTTGACGGGTGGTGAGGAGTTTTTTGTTATGTGAGAATTCAAATAATCAAATTATTCTCACTATCTTAGTCGCAACAGCATCTCTAAAAGTACGATCATGCTCCACAAAAATCATCGTAGGAGAAAATTCATTGATGAGCTGCTCAATCTGCATACGGGAATATACATCAATGAAGTTAAGCGGTTCATCCCACACATACAGATGCGCTTGCTCACAAAGGCTTTTTGCAATCAGAACTTTCTTCTTCTGTCCACCGGAAAAATCCTGTATTTCTTTCTCAAACTGTGTTCGCTCAAAATCGAGTTTCCGCAGGATGGATTTAAACAGGCTTTCGTCAATTCCGTTTCTGTCAGCAAAATCAGACAGTGTTCCACTCAAGTGGGAAGTATCCTGCGAAACATAGGAGATCACAAGCCCGGAACCAACCTTTATCGTGCCGGTATGTTCTATTGCTTCTCCAACCAATAGTTTCAGCAGACTGCTTTTTCCACTGCCGTTTTTACCGTCAAGCACAACTCTGTCGCCCTGCTGAACGGTAAACGACACGGGGTTGCACACTTCATTTCCATCATAGCTGACCGCCACATCCGAAAATGAAACGAGTGTATCTGCGTAATATGATAACGGAAAGAGCTTCAACTTTTCGGCGGTTTCGATGTTTTTCAGAAGCCCTGCTTTTTGCTCGATAGCTTTCTGTTGCCTTGCTTCTATCGACTTGGAACGCTTCATCATTTTTGCTGCCTTATGACCGACATAGCCTTTATCAGCCGCACCGATCTTGGATGCTTCTACTCGGTCTGACCACACCTCGGAGCGTTTTGCCGCCTGCTGCAATCTGCCGATGTCTTTCTGTAAGCGTTCATTTTGTGCCAGTTCAAATTCCTGCTGTCGTTCAAAATTCGCCATCCAGGACGAAAAATTTCCGCTTTGGACTTCAATACTTGCCCTATTCAGCGACAGAATGTGATCAACGCACCCATCCAGAAAACAGCGGTCGTGGGATACCAAAATGAAGCCTTTTTTCTTTTTTAAGTATGCCGACACCATTTCTCTTGCTTTCACATCCAAGTGATTGGTCGGCTCATCGATCAGCAGAAAGTGCCCTTCATTGAGAAATAGTGCGGCAAGCAAAACCTTTGTCTGCTCGCCGTTGGAGAGAGTTTCAAAAGGTCGCCAAAGCACTTCCGAATCTACATCAAGATAAGAAAGCTCTCTCATAATTTCCCATTCTTCGGCGGCAGGGCAGACATCTTGCAATATTGTTTCTGTGAGCTGACTTTTATCTGTCACAGGGTACGGAAAATAATCAAACTGAACAGAACTGATGATTTTTCCGCTGTATTCATACTTCCCGAGCAAAAGGTTCAACAGCGTTGTTTTCCCTCTGCCGTTTCTTCCCACAAAACCAAGTTTCCAATCCGTGTCGATCTGAAAATTCACATTTTCAAAGATATTATCGTAACTGGTTGGGTAGGAAAAAGTAAGGTTTTCTATTTTGATCATTGACATAAATTAAATCCTCCTTTGTATGTCGTAGTAGATACAAAGTCGGTTGTCACGGTGATATTTTACTCCGTATGAGTCCCACCGGACTACACCGACATCATACGGAGAAAATCATGTGTAACGACCAATTCTGTGGTATTCATCACAGTTATCACTTCCTTTTACAAAAAATAAGAGCCGCAAGAAAGTTCCTTCTTGCAGCTCATCATAGCATAATTACACCACCGGGAAAGGCGGTAAAGCACTATATAGAGATAAGGAGACTTATAACTTTCTTGCAATGGACGCAACAATGCCATACATTAAGACATTACCGCTTATTCCGATTTTATCTGAAAGAAAAGTTAATCATCTTTCCACCTCTTTCGTGTCATATCTAAAATATTATATCATACTCAAGAAAAGAATACAAGTGTCTCAGAGAGGAACTTATATATACGCTTATGTGAATAAATCTACCGAAAACAAATGCCCGCTTGCCTTTACACCGCAAGAGGGCATTTTACACCGCAGGGGCATACCTTTTAATTTTTCTTAATCCTTGTATCCAATTCGGCAGGATTATTTCCAGAATGTTGCCGGTCTGAAAACCCATATTTCCAACTGCTTCATAGATTGCACGGATAACCGTGGGGCTGGTGTAGTGGGCGTTGAGGGTGGAAGCGCGGGCAGCTTCATATTCTGCCGGGGTAAGGGTTGCTATCAGCTCTTGATACTCGGATGCCCAGCCGGATTTACTGTTATCAAAGGCATCCGGCAGACCGCCCCAGCCAACATACCGGGACAGGATTTCCTGCTCCTCTTTTGTTGCCTGTCCGCCCTCGGATTCAATGGTTTTCAGGGTGGTAATGGCGTCCATATTCCTGCGGAACTTGACCTTTGCACCACCTGCACCCAAATCCTCGTCCGTAATGCGGAAGTTTTCGCTGCTGGGGATGGGAGCATCACGGGGCGGCTCCGGTTTCTCCGTGCGGAGAGTCTGCACCACAATGTCATAGGGAAGGTTATTCTTTTCTCCGGGGTATACTGCCACGGTTTCGGTGGACATTTCCGGCTGAACAGGCTGGTTTTCCTGCTGCTCGATATACCTTCTGACAAAGGAAATGGGTTCCGTGCGGAAGATGGGAAAGCCGGTGGAATTGGCAAAGGTAATGTCCTGAAAGTTGACAGAGCCAAAATCCAGATTCACACGGTCAACAAGGAAGGTTCTGCCGTCGATTTCAAAGGTGGATTCACCGGGAATTAGGTGGTCCCTGGCAAATTCCTCGTCAGAAATCCGCTGGGCATCCGCTTCAGCCTGCTGGACAATGGGAGCTGCGTCCAGCATTTCCGCATCCACAACCTCGCCGTTCACGATACCGTGTTCCGCAAGCTGCTCCCGGATGGCAACGGGGTCAATATCGTCCAGACGGTCATATTCTTCCTCCGTATAGAATTTTTCTGCTTTGATAAGCTGGGCAATGCGCCGCTGAACCTTTGCCCAGGGCAGCACCATTTCACCGTCAACCCCGGTAACAGCAATCCGCAGGGGCTGGGCGGGATCTGCGCCATACTCAAGGGCAAGCCATGCGGCGGTGTCCCGTTCCCGGCTGTGGGTTTCCATGTACCGCACCACAGCGCGTTTGCTGTCGATGCTGCCATTCCACTTCTGCAAGGCTTCATCAATCTCTGCCTGGGTGATTTCACGAGCAACTGAACTGGATTGCTCCGTCCGCGCGATTACCGCATCTGCGGTAGAGCGAATTACAAAGGTTTCCAACCCCTTGTTGGGATCATGGTCAACCAGAACCACTCCCGCGCCGGTGTCCGCCAGAGCAGCGGAATGCTCCCCGAAATTCGCTTTTGGCAGGAAACATACTGTCACAGGCTGTCTCCTTCCAATTACTTCCCGCTGCACAGTTTCCAATCCTATCTGGGCAGATACAGCCTGCGCATCCTTTTCAAAGGCGAAATACCCATCGTTTAGCTTGACGAGAACCAAATAATCGGGGTATTCTTTCTTGATTTCCCGATAGTCCTGAAAGAAAGGACCAACCGAAGCGATGGTTTGTGCCACATTCTCAGTTGTGCTTTCCTCTACCACAGGGGCAGGCGGTTCCAGTTTGGCAAGAGAGTAGACATTGCGGTTTCCATCCTCGCTGACAGCGGAAATTGTCACCGAGTGCTGTATGCGCAATTTGTCCAGATTTTCTTCCAACTGATGTGCCGGGATGCCACACATATCCACCCTGCCACCAGTGGGGATCGGGCGAGTGCCAAGGTGTACATTCAGAACAGGGGCGGCATTTTTCGCATCCTCCCCGTAGATTTCAAAGAAATCCCCGACCTGATACAGCACAATATCCTCCGGGTGGGCGGCCTTAATTTCGTTGTACTCCCAGACAGCAGGTTCGGATTCCTCTTGGATCGGATCGGTGGCCTCTATCGGCTCTGCTTCCTCGGATTCCGGCTGTTCTTCCGCAAGTTCATTGTCAATGACTTCCCCATACCGCTGTTTCAGCTCCTCCGGGGGAGCAAACCGCCCGGATTCCATCAGAGCATCGTAATACTTGACTACCTTTGTCCATGGTAGCTCAATGCGCGTACAGTTCGGCTTATCATAGCGAATGCCTTTTCCGTCAGTCCAGACATGGCTCATAAAGTTATGGGAAAGTGCGTTATTTCCACCGCCAATGCCGTATTCATTTTTCAGAAAATCCAGCTTTTCCTTTGTTGTGTGGGATGTCTGGTAGTAGGCATAAATCCGTCCCTTGCTGCCGGAAAAATTGCTGCCGCCGGTCAGATGTTCATTGATCTCGTCGTCGGTGATGAAGCCCTTTGCCGCTGGCAGTTCCGCCATCTGGCTGACATATTCCCACCGGGGAAGGGTATATTCCTCCAGCGGACGAATCAGCTTGTTGGGGTTATACATCTGAAACCGCATCATACCCTTATCGGCGTTGCAGGCATCCCGGAAGGTATAGACCTGCCTCATAATCGCCTGATAGGATTCCGGCTCAGACAGGAAAACCATCAGCTTTTCCGTTTCCTCCGGGAAACCGCCCCGGAGGGATCGGACGATACTCATGTACCCGGCATCGATGGCTTTTTCGCTTATGTCATGGGACATATACCAAAGCTGCTCGGAAAGCTGGCGTTTCTCAAAGGTTCTGCACTCTGCCAGCTCCACATTGGTGGCAAACTGCCCCTGTTCCAGCAGCTCACCAACCCGGACAGCTACATCCTCCCAAGAGAGAATCTGGGCGTTTCTGGCATACCGGGCGGCGCTGCCATAGGCAAGGTGCATCCCGTCCTCAGCATACCAAGCGCACACCTTTGTGGTGCCAAATTGCAGGCCGCAGCCGCCATGGTAGGTCTTTTCCAGAAAATCCACCAGATAGTCCATTGGCTGCTGTTTGGCGAATTCAATAGCAATCCGTGTGCGGTGATTCTCCGTGTTGCTGCCATAGCGGAGAAACTGGTCAATATACTCCTGGGGCATGGAAAAAGCGGAGGGTGCGATTTCTGCACTCTCCGCTTCGGCGATGTATGCAATTTGCTGGGCTTCCGTGGGGAAGAAGGAAAACTGTTCTCCTTGGATGGGAGGTTCTTCATCCGTTAAGCGTAAATCAGCTCCGTCAGGACTACTTCCTCCGCCTGGGCTTTCAGGCTGTTCATCAGCCCCACCCATTTCATGGGGTCGCTGGCTTTCAGGGCTTCCGTCACCCCCGCCGACTGCATCAGCCCCGGCATCATCTGTTCCAGACGGCTGTTCGCTGTTTCGTCGATCTCCCTCAGATGGGGATACAGCTTCTCGGACAGGATCAGGCTGTTCCACAACACCGGACGATGCTCCTGAAGGTATGCTTTGCGCATCCTCCCGTACTTGCCCAGGGGCTGCGTCTCCTGCTGTGACAGGCTCAGATTGGGAATCCAGTAGTCCCCGCTGCGGGTGTAGGTCAGTTCGTTCATTTTCTTGGCTCCTTTCAGACAGCTTTTCGCGTTCGTATTTTTTGATGGTGACTTCGATACTGCGGAGAACTTCTTCGCTGATCTCGCTGACGGCGCTGCCCAGAGCGTACACTGTCTGGGGTGTATTGAAGTCAAAGACCGGCATGAAATCCTCTGCGCCAAAGTGAGCATCGTCAAGAAGTGTGCACCGGGAAAGCAGTGCATAATTGACACTGATTGTGGCCGCGTTGATGAACGCCACACCTTTGTCATAGTCATGATACCCTTCCAGATACGATCCGTCAACGATGTCGAGGATGTCCTGTTGATGGGCAAGGAAGTATTCCGTGACTTTCACGGAAGAAATCTGTTCCAGCTGGTCAACGAGATTTCCGGGGTATTGAATATTGTACTGTTCCTCCAGTGCATAAGGAACTACCTGCGCATGCTCCGGGCGGTATTCCCAGAGATAGGGACTGCGGGAGCGTTCCGTGGTGCGGGTATCCGCTACATCGAACACATATTTCAGCTTCGGAGCGTCCCCGGAGTGATCGATAAGGGCGATGCCCTTTGCGCCCCGGCGGACATAACGCCCCATTCGCTTGTTCCACAGTTCGTAATCTGCGCAGGCGGTGGCTTCGGGACGCTGGGCGTAGATCATCAGCTGCTCATGGTAGGGGTATTTATACAATCGGGCTGCGGTGGTCAGGAAGTCTGTCCAGCTTTGGTAGCTGCCGGTGATCTGTAGTGCCGTAATGTCTGCAAGCTGGCTGTATTGTTGTAATACGGATGCCAAATTGATGTCTCCTTTCGATAAATATCGCTGGTTAATACAAAGCCCCGCCCGAAGGCGGGGTAAATGATCGTTAGGGAATCCTTTTTATTCCTTCTGATTACAGCAGAAACCAAGACAATGCTCCATGGAGAGTATGTGCTTCTCCATTTGAAGTCTGGGAAAGCTGCCCGGGTCTACTTCTTCAAGAATGGCAACAGCTGCGTGATACCCCAGATAAAAGCCATCTATTGAGGCGCTATGAGCTCGCTGTTCCCATGCACACGCCACCGATACAAGATGATATTGGTTTTCGCAGCCGACTTCTGCTTCCAACGCTTCTGCCAGCTGATTTCGGTGTTCGATCTTCGCGTAATACTCCCTGTGCCGCATCATTTGGTGCATCTTGTGGATTTCGTCAGAAACATGCTTCGAGAAGCCGCCGTCTGGCTCGTGTTTCAATGTAAAAAACTGCTTGAAGCCACTATACAGCCCAGCGAGGAACCCATATTTTGCGGCATATTCCCGTATGCTTGAACAAGTTTTCTCATACTCCGTAAGCTTTGACATTTTCTCCGGGGAGAGTGTCTGTGCCAGCGCAGCAATGCCGGCATCATATTCCCGCTCCTCCGGTTCAAACAAGCCCTCCGCTGTATCACATTGATAACGCTTCCTGATTTCTTCCTGATAGGCTGGCCCCAATCCATTCTCCAGGATTTCCGCCAATACTTTGTCTATGCTCATTTTCAAGTCCTCCATGTATTAGTTTGATACTACTTAGTATCTACCTAATACTATCATAACACAGAGAAACTGAAAATGATGATAAATTTCCAGCAAAAAAGAAAAGCCGCTACTTTTCGTAACGGCTTTAGGGAATGGATTGGATAGAGGGGAATCAAAGATACCCCATAATCACCGGAATGATGCTTTTGAGCATGTCCTGAACCATGCGTTGCTGCGTTTCGCTTAAACCGAAATCCTTACAGCAATCGCCGGAAAGCACGGAAGAAAGGTCTGGGGTACGCCCTGTAATATAGTCCAGGGATACATCCAGTGTGGTGGCAAGCTTGAACAGCGTTTGGAGACTGGGCTTACTGGAAGCATTTTCGATATGGCGCAGGGATTCCGTTGCAAGTCCGACCTTCTCTGCAAGAACCTCCGCCGTCCATCCTCTGAATTTCCGTGCCTCGCGGATTCGCTGCCCGGTAAGAACAAAATCTATATCCATTGAATACAACCCCTACTCTATCAGATACTGTACCATTGAGTATAGGGGTATTTTGTTTCATTTAGAATGAGCTATCTAATACTATGTTGTATCCATTTCATTCTATTTCAAACATTACAGCCCAGAGTGTATTCATTAGAACATATCTAAATTGGAAAGCTGGCGGCGTTGGTCTTTGCGGATTTCACTGAAGCTCCCGTTTCAGATCTGCAAATACATCAGAAGCGGCACGGGATTTGTCTGCTTTTGCCTCATTCAAACCACGCTCCATCATGGCATGGAAGGCAGATTCGTCCATTTTTCCCCCATGTCACGCCATAGGGCGCACCGCCAGAGGTGTATCCAGCAATAAAAAAGAAATTTTCATCCTGCCAGCACTCCGGTTCAGCAAGTTCACGCTTTTTCCTTGGACCAGGAGCTTTGCCGGTTTTCTTCTGCTTTGGCTGCTCGGCAAGGGCTTCTAACGTAATCCCTGCTTCGGCATCCCGCTGGACACGCTTGGTATACGAATCCAACCGTTTGGCGTAAAGCTGTCGGATTTCATCGAAGGCGACCCGGTAATTCGCACTCTGCACCTTGACATAGATGGTCTGGCACAGCGTTTCAAATTCCTCTGCCTCTGGCATCCGCTGGTATTGCAGAAAGAAGCGCAGGGTTTCCCGGTACATCCAATCCGCAATGTGGGCTTTCTGCTTTTGCTTCAATGCCTTATAGGGCACAAGTGGTTTTTCCGGCATAGCACTTCCTCCCTCTGTTATCCAGGTCAGTATAGCAGAGAACCATCCCAAATACTATCCCCTTTTATGCGAAATCTTAACGAAATTTTCATTGACTCATTTCGTTTATGCGGGTATACTAACAGCAGAATTTCGTTTGGAGGTGCGTTATGAACTACCTATCCTGCACGGATGCCGCAAAAGCGATGGGAATTACCGTTCGCAGAATCCAGCAGATGTGTAAACTGGGGCAGCTTCCGGGGGCCGTGAAGCAGGGGCGCTCCTGGCTGATCCCGGACTGCGCTGTTCTCCCGGCTGCTGCTGAAAAGAAAAAGCCCCTGCCCATCGGCATCTCCGATTTCAAGGCAGCGACCACGGATTACTACTATGTGGACAAGACATTGCTGATTCGGGATTTTCTGGATGCGAAGCCCATGGTCTCCCTGTTTACCCGGCCCCGGCGTTTTGGCAAAAGCATGAACATGGATATGCTCCGTGTTTTCTTTGAAAAATCCCGGGAAGATACTTCCGTCTATTTCCGGGACAAGCTGATTTGGCAATGCGGAGATGACTATACCCGGCACCAGGGGCAGTATCCTGTGATTTTCCTCACCTTTAAGGATGTAAAATGTCAGACCTGGGAAGAGACCATCCGAAAAATCCGAAAGCTGATCTCTTTGGAATTCATGCGGCATGAGGAACTGGAAAAAAGTACCAAGCTGAGTGCCTACGAAAAAGAGCAATACATCCGCTTCGCCGCCGGCAGTGCCGATGATGTGGATTACCAGATGGGCTTACAGCTTCTTTCCCTGCTGCTGCATAAGCACCATGACAAGGAAGCAATGATCATCATCGATGAATATGACACGCCCATCCAGCAGGGACACAGCTGCAATTTCTACGATGAAATTGTGGGCTTCATGCGGAACTTCTTCTCCGGGGGCCTGAAGGACAATCCCCATCTCGCCTTTGGTTTCCTCACCGGAATTCTGCGTGTGGCGAAAGAGAGCATCTTTAGCGGCATGAACAATCTGAAGACCTATTCCATTCTGGACGATGGCTACAGCGAATACTTCGGCTTCACAACCGAGGAAGTGAAGCAGCTGCTGCGCTACTATGGGGAAGAAAGCAAATTTCAGGAAATCTGCGACTGGTATGACGGTTACCTCTTTGGCAATACGGAGATTTTTAACCCCTGGTCGGTGATTAACTATGTATCTGACCGTTGCTTCCCCAAAGCCTTCTGGCAGTCCACCGGCAGCAATGACATCATCGGAGAAATCATTTCTTCCGCCACCCCAGAGATTACAGAGGGACTGCATCAGCTGCTGTGCGGAGAAAGAATCACCACCTATATCGACACCAGCGTGATCTACCCGGAGGTGCAGAACAATCCCTACAGCATCTATAGCTTCCTGCTGGTCGCCGGTTATTTGAAGGTTGCGGCGGTATACCCCCAGAACGACGGAAACTTCATGTGCGATGTGGCAATTCCCAACAAAGAGATTGCCTATGTCTATGAGAAGGAAATCCTGAACAGAATGAATCAGAACGGTCTGGCCATTTCCATCCAGCAGGCCATCTTCTCCGGCAACACCCAGAAGCTCCAGCCGCTGCTGGAGGACTTTATGCTGCACAGCATTTCCTCCATGGACGGTGCCAACGAGGGATTCTATCACGGCATGATGCTGGGCCTGTGCGCCATACTTGGCAATCGCTATCAGGTACGCTCCAATCGTGAATCCGGGCTTGGACGCTTCGACATCCAGCTCTCTCCCCTGCTCACCGGCATTCCTGGCTTCCTCTTTGAGTTCAAGCACACCAATGACCAACACGCAGACCTGAATGCGCTGGCAGAAAAGGCGCTCCAACAGATTGACGAGAAGAAGTACGATACGGAGCTTCGAGATGCCGGTGTCGAAAAAATCATCAAGATTGGCATTGCTTTCCGTGGAAAGAGTGCTGTAGTGAAACGGAAGGAATAATACCCTTTTCAGTATGAACGCTCCAGGCAAAACACCTGGAGCGTTTCATTCATCTCATTGGCTGACAAAAGAGGCGTTCTCAAAAACCAGAGATTTAAGCCCCGCTTCGGAGCAGATGGAAATATACTCCTCCGATTCTTCCTGCGGAATTACCACATCATAGAAGTCAAAACCATCCAATACTTGCTGTTCAGGCGCTTTTACAGACAAAGAATCCAAATCAAGATAATAGGCATTGATAATCCCCGCGGCATCCTGTTCACAGGCTTGGGAGATAGCCACCTCTCTGTCGGTGGTCATTTTCAGTATGTTTTCCCGAACACCGAAGCAAGGGTGCTGAATGACATGATCGCTGCCGAGGTACACCAGAATCTTTTCCATTTGTCTTTCCTCCTGAACACAAACTTGTCACAGTCTATCATTTTCTTCGGAGGCTGTCAATCGACACTCTACCCAAAATCCATGGGTAATTTTCTACTTGACAGGACTGTTTCATGACAGGTAGCTCTGAGAAAGAATCGACGCTCAGGGAAGAAAGTCGGGAACCAAATCCAACGCATCAAACTCGGCATCCGTAATGGTATTGAGCTTGGCAATGGCGCTGTCCGTCAGATTTTTCAGTTCCTGCTCGTCCTTATCCAGATAGGTATGCATTTCCACAAGGGAGTGAATCAGCCCCAGACGGGTGCCGGGGTTGTAGATACTCATGAGCTGTTGTTCTTCAAAGGTGAAATCATTCATGTTCAAATCTCCTGTTCTTTTGATTTTCGGGGTTTGGATTTGCGCTGGGGCTGCTGCGGCTGATCTTTGAGTTTTTCAAGGACGGAGGGCTTTTTCTCCCGGCGAACGGCATCTGCCAAATCCATCAGGGAAATTGGCTGACCGGATTTGGCCTGCTGTTCCAGCTCTGCTACGGATGGTTGCTTACCATTGTTGATGATACCGTCAATCATGCCGTAATCATCCTCGGTGGACATCTCCGCTGCCTTCAGGTAGTTCTCTTTCTGGAAGTCCGGCAGTTCCTTGAAACCCACACTGTCGCAGTGGTGGTAGAAGGAGAATAATCATGAATGAGACGGATTCCTCTGCATCGGCCTGGCTGACAGCGAAAGGGCAAATTCGTGAGAGCGTTTTCTGTGCACAGTTTCTAAAGCAACATCCCATCCTGAGTATCGGTAAGTTCTTCATTATCCGTTCTGTGGCAGGGTATGCTGCTGATTCCAGCGCTCTATTTGATGCACGATCTCTTTGGCCTGGCCGGGATCGCCGCAGCGCATACGGCGGCGGATTTCGGCGCGATCCTGACCGCTTCCGTTCTAGGCCTACGAGGATACAGGTAAAATGCGGCTACCGATTATTCTGTAAAACGCGTCGATCGAATGTAACAGTATATGATGTAAATAAAAGCAAAACCGCAGAAGTAAAAAATTGATACAGTCTTGCTCAAACGGGTGGCCTTTTGACATTGTAAAGGGCCGCCCGTTTTTCTATGATGAAATCAGCGAAACCCTAATCTGATACGGAGGGAATGCAATGAAAAAACAGAGAAAAACCAGAGATCCGGAGCATATTGGCTTTAAGGAATGCTTCGGCACGACAACCCTTTCTTTCACCAATGCGCTGACCGGCGTGCTCATGTCATCTATGCTGATGGTCTATATGACGGAATATTCCGGCATCAGCTACGCTGCGTTGCTGGCCACGATCCTACTGATGGCAGCTCGTGTGATCGACGCGGTGGACGACCCGATCCAGGGCTTTATCATCGACAACTCAAAGCGCACAAGGATCGGCAAGTATAAGCCCTTTTTCCTCATCAGCATTATCATGGAGGCGATCGGTGCCATCGCCCTGTTTTCGCTTCCCAGCTCCATAGCAAGCACGCCCGCGCTGACCATCGCCTGGGTCGTTGTGTTTTACCTCGTTTATGACATTGGCAGCTCGTTCTATAAGGATCTTCTTCTCTACCGCACCATGTCCACCGATGATAACCAGCGGACGAAGCTGGTGGTAGGGCCGAGGCTGATGTCCTTTCTCACCGGCGTTGCTGCCAATGTAGTGTTTACTGCGGCTATTGTAGTGCTCAATGCAGGCGGCGTAAGCTACCACGATGCTGCAGCCAGGGTCATCATGATCCTCGTTGTTCCCTCTGTGGCGATCTCTCTTGTCGGATGGTTCATGGTGAAGGAAAAACACCATGTAGAGGAAGAACACTCCGAGAAGCTGAAGCTTCAGGATTTCTTCGATTTGTTCAAGGAGAACAAGGCCATGGTCGTTTTTGCGCTCAAAGGCCTGTTCGCAGGCTTTATCTGGACACTAATCTTCGCCACACCCATCTATTACATCAAATGGGGGTTCTGTGCCGATCTGAGTACGGGGATCGCAGACATGGATCAATTCACCGCCTACAACGGCATCAACGCCATTATCACTGTGGTGCCCATGGTCCTCGGAGCGATTTTGGGCAGACCGCTTTTGAAGCTCTTTAAGGATCCGGTCAAGATGACCAGCACGCTGCTGCTCATTCAGGCAGTCGGCGGCGGCATCCTGTTCGTTGCCCAGATCACAGGACTTTTGCAGCATGCCCCCTGGCTGTTCTTTGCGACCATGTTCATTATGGCCACCGGTGTAGGTACGGACTTTGTGCCGCAGACCTTTGTGCAGATGGAGGTCGTAGACTATGGTATCTACAAAACCGGGAAAGACCGCTCCGCCCTGACAACGGTGGCCGATGGCTTTATCACGAAGATGCAGACGGCTTTTTCTGCGTCAATCGTCGGTCTGGTGCTGACCGGGATCGGCTATACCGTAGAAGAAGGGAACCGCTTTGCCGGGGACGTCTCTCAGATCCCCACGATGCTCAACTGGTTCATTGTGATCATGGGTCTGGTTCCCGCAGTGCTGGGCATCATTTCCGTCCTGATCTACAGAAAATATCCTGTCACCAACGCAGTCCGCAGAGAAATGAAATCTTATTTCGACAAGCAGGGTGAGGAATAAAAAGGCGGGTCGATCGAATCGACCCGCCTCGTATCAGCGGCTGTGCTTGGCATGTGCTTTTTCACGGTACTCCGCAGGCGTCATTTGATACTCACGTTCAAATACCTTGTAAAACTGTGTGCGGTTTTCATACCCCAGGGAAGCGGCGATCCTGCTTATTGGAAGTTCGGAGGCTTTGAGTAGCCGGGCGGCTTCGCGCAACTGAACCTTTTGACAATAGGCCTTCAGCGTATATCCGGTGTGATCTTTAATGATGCGGGAGAGATATTCGCAGGAATAATGTAGCTCCTGCGCCAGCTCTGTGCGGCGGACATTGCCGTGGCGTTCATCGATCAGTTTTTTCGCCTTTTCGAGGGTAATCAGTTCACGCCCATAGCCAAGGGAAACGTATTCGGCCCGATAGAGTTCCGGGCTTTCCAGTGCTGCAAACAGCCGAAGCAGCGAAGAGCAGATGTCGAACTGATAGCCCACACGCTTTTCGGAGTAGGCTCGGATCAACTCATCGGCGATCTGTGGGATCGGATCTTCGCCCAGAAGCTGAAAGTCCACATAGTCCCGCTTGCACGCCGCTCTCTCCGACAGGTTTTCGCTGAAGAAGCGGTTGAGGATGCTTTTATAGCCAAAGGGTTGGACAAGTCCTTTCGGCCATTGCGTAATCAACGAGGGGTCGATGCCAATATAGAGGATATCGGCAGAGGCCATGTCGATTTCCCGGTGCATGGTGCTCCGGTTCAGCAAACACAGATTCCCCGCCGAATAGCGCACTTCTTTGTCCTCGATCATGACCGAGACCTCTCCGCGCATGGTGTACATCAATTCAAAAAAATTGTGCTTGTGCATGTAGGTTTCCTGGAAAACACCGCTCTCAGCTGGGGTGTGCAGGCAGAAGGACCGTCTGTCCATATAGTTGGAGAAGAGGTATTCTTCCGGGGTATTAACACTGGTCGCAACGGAGAGCTTGGAGAAGTAATCCCGGTCGACGGTGTGGTCTCGCAGATAGTTTACGATGGGACCGCTCTCCTGCGCCCGGACTTCCTCAATATCTCGGAAGTACAAATGAACCACATTTTCCATAGCCTTCACCCCTTTTTTTATTTTACCATACTGTAAGTTCAGTGTAAAGGGAGGATTTTCGCTTTGAAACAACAATGCTATAACCCATATCTCCCCAGCTGGGAGTACATCCCGGATGCAGAGCCTCGGCTTTTTGACGGCAGGCTGTATATCTTCGGGAGCCATGACCGCTTCGGGAGCAAGGACTACTGCGTCAACGATTATGTGGCCTGGTCAGCCCCGGAAGACGATCTCAGCGACTGGCGCTACGAGGGGGTCATTTACCGAAAAGAGCAAACCCCGTGGAACCAGGATCAGAAGTCCTATTATGCGCCGGACGTGGTTCGAGGGACGGACGGCCGCTATTATCTGTATTATTCAGTTGCCAATTCCTCCGTCACCTCTGTCGCCGTGTGCAATACCCCGGCAGGAAAATATAAGTATCTGGGCGACGTACATTTTCCTGGCGGCAGGGTTTACGGCTCCCGCGCGGAAGACTGGTTTGTATTTGATCCGGCGGTTCTGGTGGACACCGATGGCCGCATCTATCTCTATGTGGGGAGTGGGCAGCCCTCCAACGGCCGTTTCGGGCATAAGATCGTGGGACTATTCGTGATGGAGTTGGATCGGGATATGCTGACCATCAGATCTGAGCCCACTATTCTTCTCCCAGCGGATTTCAACGCCAAAAAGCCAAATTATTGGGAAGGCCCCTCGATTCGCCACATCGGAAACTGGTATTACCTGGTCTACCCCACAACGGATATTACAGGTCTCAACTATGCCATGAGCCTTTTTCCCGATAAAGGCTTTATCCACAAAGGGCCTATCCATTCCTCCAGTGACATCGGATACCGGGGGCGAAAGCTGATGGATGCCTCCTATCCCATGGGAAATAGTCATGGCGGCCTGGTCTGCGTAAAAGGACAGTGGTATGTTTTCGATCATCGCACGACCAACGGTAAGTGGAAAAACCGGCAAGCGGTCGCAGAGCCGATTACAATTGCAGAGGACGGCAGTATCACCATGGTGGAGGCCACCAGCTGCGGCTTGAACGGCGGTCCGCTCAGAGGGAAGGGGAGCTATCCAGCGTCCATCGCCTGCTGTCTGCGCGGCAGGGGCGTTCTTGGCATCCGCAACCCCATGGGAGGCCCCTTTGTGACACAGGATGGGCCGGACTACGAGCCTCCGGAGCCAACGGAGCACCCCGTGACTGCCTGCAGTGAAGCAAATGCACCGAAGTCCTTTGTTACCGATATCCGAAATGCCTGCGTTGTGGGCTATAAGTATTTCGATCTGACACAGACCGAAGAGCTTGCTGTGACGGTGCGCGGCGGAAACGGAATGCTGGAGCTGTTGGGCGGAGAAAACGGAAAGGCGATCGCAGAGTTCATCCTCTCTCCCACGACAGATTGGACGACCTATCACATCCGTTTTTCTCCCGATCAGCTGGCAGCTGCGGCAGACTGTCCGGCGAATTGCTGCCCCGTCTACCTGCGCTATCGGGGAAAGGGCAAGCTGGATTTGTTGGATATTGCTTTTGCATAAACATAGAAAGGAGTAAAAAAACATGAATTGGACTACAATCTGGAGTCAGGCTGCAGCACCGTCCTTTGCCATGGGCATGCTGCAGGGGAAGAAAAAAACCGTGGTGTTCCCGGTCGGCTCTCCGGTTTCCGGTAAGCGGATCCGTCTGCGCTTTTCCAACATCTACGGGAAGAAGCCCTATGTCATCGGCGCGGTCACGGTGCGGGCAAAGGGGCAGCCGGTCCCCATTTCTTGCGGTGGAAAGAAAGCATTCACGATTCCGACAGGCGGACATACCTTCTCCGATCCGATCGATCTGCCGGTTTCAGCAGGCGATACGCTGGAGATCCGGCTTTTCTATGCCTCCAAGGCGCGAGACAGCAACATGACGTTGGAGGAGGCCGTAGCTTATCCGGGAGATCATACTGCGGATGAAACCCTGCCGGAAGTAAAAAAGGAGAGCTATAAGCAGCAGTATAATCTCTACGACGCAATCGTTTCTCTGGATCGGGTAGAGGTCGAATCCGAGGAACGCAGCAAGCTGATCGTCGCCTTCGGCGACAGCATCACAGCCATGAATCGCTGGGTCAAGCCTTTACAAAAGCGGCTGTTTGAGTGCTTCGGCGGAAAATACGCACTGCTGAACGCCGGGATTGGCGGCAACTGCCTGCTCTACCAGGTGCCCGGCTTTATGGGCAGCTCTTACGGAGAAAAGGGAGTCGCCCGTTTTGAGAGAGACGTTCTGAGTTTTGACAATCTCCATACCGTGATCCTGGCTCTGGGAGTCAACGATGTGGCGTATTACACGAGGAAGACGGAGCAGACGATCTCCTTTGACGCTTACACGGAGGCAATTCAAGGCCTGACCAAAGCCTTGAAAGACCGCGGCATCCGGGTCGTCATGCAGACGCTTACACCACGGGAGGGCTTTGTTAAAAAAGGCTATACCCCGGAGATGGAAGCCTTGCGCGTGAAGATCAACACATGGATCCGGGACTGCGGGCAGTTCGACTATGTGTTTGATGCGGACCAGCTGCTGCGGGACAAAAGGAATCCCTCCTGGGTGGATGAGCGTTACCACCAGGGCGACCACCTACATCCTAATACGATGGGCGGTGAGCGGATGGCCGAAGCCTATGATCTGGCAGCGCTTACCGGTGAGGAGTTATAAATGGGAAAGAAGTACTTTACGCTCAGCTTTGACGACGGCCTCGAGCAGGACAAGCGGATCATTGCTCTGATGAAACAATACGGATTAAAGGGAACCTTCAATCTTAACTCCGGTCTGTTCGGGCAGCGCGGCGAGGTAATGGGCATCGGCACCTTCTCTTTTCAGGATTGCGAAGAGGGCGTCAGGCACCGCTGGCCCTTCTCCTATGTGCCACATAACCGAATCCCGGAGGACGAAATCCTGCAGGTCTACGAAGGCATGGAGATCGCCAGTCACGGCTTTCTCCATGAGCCTCTAAAGAAGCTCGATGAACAGGGGCTGCGTAATTCAGTCGGCAAAGACAAGCAAACCCTGGAGCACCTGACTGGGGAAACCATCGTCGGCCATGCCTATGCCCGAGGCTCTGTTTCGCCTGCGGCGGAGGCCTTTCTGAAAAAGCAGGGCTACCTCTATGCCAGAGCGGTCTATCCCTCCGGCAGCTTCGAATTCCCGGCCAATCCCCTGAACTTTCGCCCATCTTCCTCTGTGATTCTCGGCAACGCCATGACTCTGGTGGAGAGCTTCAAACAGGCGGAGGCGGCGGACAGGGATCTGCTTTTATATCTCTGGGGTCACGGCTATGAGATGGACTACGGGAAGGGGCAGGCAAGCTGGGACGGCCTGGAGCGCCTCTTTGCTGCCATCGCCGGACAACCGGACATTGTTTACTGCACAAACCGCGAAGCGTTCCGCATTATTTAAAGGAGAACAAAAATATGAAGAAAACAAGCTTTAACGATCACTGGACATGCAAAAAGCAGGGCGATAGCGCCGAACCGAAACCTGTCACGCTGCCCCATGACGCGATGCTTTTTGAGAAGCGGGACAGAAATGCAGCCACCGCCGGAGCCTGTGGGTACTTTCCCGGCGGCGTGTATGAGTACACCAAACGCTTTGCTCTCCCGGAAACGGAACGCGGCCGGACGCATATCCTGGAGTTTGAGGCGGTCTACAAAAACGCGAAGGTGTATATCAACGGCAGCCTTGCAGCGGAGCGGCCCTATGGATACTCCAATTTTTATGTGTTGCTGGACGAGCATCTTTGCTTCGGAGAGGAAAACGAGATCACCGTCATAGCAGACAATTCCGCCGTCCCTAACTCCCGTTGGTACTCTGGCAGCGGGATCTATCGCAATGTCAGCCTGTATTCCGGAGAATCCAGTCACATTCTCCCGGATGGCTTGTTGATTTCCACCCTGAACAATGACATTGTCAATGTGAAGGTCAGCGCCAGTGGCGGCGATGAGATCTGCGTGAAGATTTATGACGGAGACTCCGTCGCAGCTGAGTCCGTTGCACCTGTTTCCGAGGGTACGGCGGAGGTGTCACTCAAGGTCACGTCTCCCCGCCTGTGGGACGCAGAGCACCCAGAGCTCTACCGCTGCTGTGTCGAGCTGCTTCAGGACCGCAAAGCGGTGGATGAGACGGAGGATTCCTTCGGCTTCCGTACGCTGGCTTGGAACGTGAAGGGCTTTTTCGTCAACGGGAAGGAGACCCTGCTCCGCGGCGCGTGCATCCACCACGACAACGGTATTCTGGGCGCATGCTCCTTCACTTCGGCGGAAGAACGCCGAGTGCGGCTTCTAAAGGAAGCGGGCTTCAACGCCATTCGCAGCGCCCACAATCCCGCATCCAAAGCGCTTCTGGAGGCCTGCGACCGGTTGGGTATGTACGTGATGGACGAGTTTTGTGACAACTGGCTGGTGCATAAAAATCCCTACGACTACGCCAATCAGGAATTCCTGGCCTGGTGGGAGCAGGATCTGAATGCTATGGTAATGAAAAACTATAATCACCCCTGTGTTGTGATGAACTCTATCGGTAACGAGATCTCCGAGTTGGCTATCCCGGCGGGGCAGGAGATGTGCAGAAAGCTTGCCGTTTTGACAAGAGAGCTTGACCCGGGCAAAGCTGTGACGATGGGCATCAATCTGATGCTCTGCAGCATGACCGCCAAGGGCGGCGGGATCTACGGTGATAAAAAGGACGGTAAGGAAAACAAGAACGGCAGCCAGACAATGGATAATCTGCCTACCAGCGCATTCTTTAACCTGCTGATGAACCATATGGGCGGAATAATTGAAAAGTCTGCGGCCAAGCCCGCCGCCGATAAGGCCACAGAAGTCGCGTTTTCCTATTTGGATATCGGGGGCTACAACTACGCCGCCTCTCGTTATGAGATGGACGGCAAGCTTCACCCGGACCGCGTGATCGTCGGCTCTGAAACACTACCGAAGAATCTCTATCGCAACTGGCAGTATGTCAGGAAGCTCCCCTATGTGATCGGCGACTTCATGTGGACGGGCTGGGACTATCTTGGCGAATCCGGCATCGGCACCGTGCGGTATAAAAGCTTCAAGAAGCCCGGTGAGGATGCCCCCATCGTTTCCGGCGGCTGCGGTGTCATCGATATCTGCGGCAAACTGCGCCCGGAGGTGCAGTGGAACCGCCTGGTCTGGGGCTTGAGCAACAAACCTGGGATCGGCGTGGAGCCCTTGACCCATGCAGGAGAGACCGGGTCGGTTACCATGTGGCGCGATACGGACGCGGTGGCAAGCTGGTCCTGGAAGGGCTGCGAGGGTAAAAAGACCAAGGTTACGGTCTATGCCTCAGGCGTCGCGGCTGAGCTGATTGTTAATGGCAAGTCCTATGGCAGAAAGAAAACCAAGGAATACAAGGCAGTCTTCCCGAAGGTAATATACCAGCCGGGTACCATCACCGCCATCAGCTATGACGGAAACGGGGCGGAGATCGCAAGGGAGACCATGCGCACCGCGGAAGGTGCGACAGAGCTTTGCCTCCGTCCGGATAGGACCACGCTGCATGCCGACGGCCAGGATCTCTGCTATCTGGCAATCGACCTCACCGGCCGGGATGGGATCACCAAGTCCTCTGAAGATGTTCCCATTACGGTGATGGTAAGCGGCGCGGGCAGCCTGCTGGCTCTTGGCTCTGCCAAGCCGAACATGGGAGAGTGCTTTACCGAAAAGACCCATACCACCTACTACGGCAAAGCACTGGCTGTGATTCGTGCGGGAGACAGCGCAGGGAAAATCCAGATCAAGGTCAGTGCGCCTGGCATGGGGGAGCAATGCGTGGAGCTAAATGTAGAATAAAAAAGCAATAACTCGCAAGGCATCGTTGATTTTGTGCTCTCGGTTGATGCTGTCATAGTATCCAGAGCCAAGGACATGAAACGGAACCTTATACTTGTGAATATGATAGATGGCAATCAGCAAGGAATGAGCGACCGCAATGGTCACCCTCGTTTTCCAGCAGCGTGCAGCTATGCGTTGGCACTGTGCGGAATAATATGAGCTCTTTCACCTGCTTCTCTGATTGGCGCATTGAATCAGCGTAGTCTTTAGTGCCGCATTTCCCTTGTTCGTCCTTCCACTTTTTCGCTTGCCTGCGCTTCCGCGATTGCCGGGACAAATGCCGGTCCAGGAGCAGAGATGCTCCGCACTAAAAGGTACCGCAGAATTGCGGATGATCTGAGGCATGACCAGCATATGAAAGTGAACGACAAGCGAATCCGCCGGATCTGCCAGAAGAAGAGCATTAAGTCTACAATTAAGTACGCCAACAATGGCTGTATGCGCCATGCCAGGGATGCCCAGTTCCTTGCCGAAAACATCTTAAATCGTAATTTCCATGCGGATAATCTCAACGAGAAATGGCTCACAGATGTTACAGAATTCAAATGGTATGAAGGGATTACGGTACACAAACATGAGCTGCATGGGGGCAAATTCCCGCATTTGAAACCCGATTTCTGCCCCTGCCGTATCACTCTATTACCGATGCGGTTTCCGGCAGAAAAAGTCCTTGATTTTACTGGACTTTTGGGGCCTTAAATGCGGGACTTTAAGGCAACACTGCATAATGGGACAAGGAAATTCGGCGAGGGATTTTGACCCAGACGAAAGTTCTGGAAATGTGGGAATACTTTGTGTATTTTCCATTTCCTTCAGCTGCACGGATGGGGCAAAAGCCCCGCCGAAGCCCGCAGCTCACATTGTGCGGTGTTGCCTTCTGTACCTTCGGCGAAGCCGTTCCGTCTCCTGGAGCTTCCGCATTTTAACAGCGCAGTCCGGGCAGTATTTCGTTCTGTGGAAAAGCGAATAGACCGGCCTTCCACATACGGCGCAACGCTTTTGCGGGAGATTATTATGGATTTGAGCGCACAGCTCCCAGTTGTTGGGCAGGACGGCGAAATGGAACCACTTGCAGATCAGGGAGTAAGACCACATCTGGACACATTGGCAGGGCTCGTCCCCATCCAGGGCCAGGCAATGTCCTTTGTCGTAGTTGCAGCACTTCTGGGGTATCAGCCTTCTGACCTGGGTCAGCTGCTCCGGGGTCATGATTTGCACTTCATTCATGGGCAAATACCAGCCAGAAACGGGTCTGTTGACCATCATCCTCCATCACTGCTTTGGCGTCGTAGGATTTCCCTGTTTTCTCAGAATAGCAGCCTTGCAAAAGAGCTTCCCCCTTTTCCAGAAAAGAAGCTGCAATTTGGGGCGTAATCTCCTTTTTCTTGGCCGTGAAAAAATGGTTGTTCTTCCAAATGGCAAAGCAGCAGTCCCGGTTGGAGCAGAAGAAACCTTTGGGAGATTCTGTCACACGCTGACCACACCGGGGACAGTTACCAACAGTATTCTCAGCAGACGGAAACAAGATCTCCGCTCCCTTTACCGGTGCGTATTCCATAAACATCTCCTGAAGTATGGCGCAGATGCCCTCCATGAAGCTTTCCGGCTCCTGCGTCCCGGACTGGATGGCAAGCAGTTCCTGTTCCCATTGGGCGGTAAGCTGGGGAGATTGGAGCTGTTCCGGCAAGACGGTAATCAGAGAGGTGCCCTGAGTGGACGGGCAGAGAGTTGTCAGCTTCTTTGCTGTTTTTCGCTCCACTAACCCAGAAGCAACCAGCTTTTCAATGATTCCGGCGCGGGTTGCCGGAGTACCCAGCCCCCTGCGTTCAGCATTCTCCGGGGTATCACCGGCTGTTTCCATGGCAGAAAGCAGCGTGTCCTCGGTGTGATGCTTGGGTGGGGTGGTCTGGCCCTCCTTGACGGTTACAGAAAATACCCTTACATACTGTCCCTCCTGCAAGTCAGGAAGGACAGTATGCTTTTCCTCCGCTTTTTCATAGGCCTTCCAGCCAAGAATCATAATCCGTTTTCCCTTGGCAGTAAACTGTGTTCCGGCGCAGCCCAGTGTCATCACCACTTCCTCAAAACGGTGGGCAGGACTGGTGGCTTCCAGAACGTTGCGGCAGATCAACTTCAGAATATTCTGCTCCGGCACCGGGAGGGCGGACAAATTGACGGTGCCCGCATAGTGGGTCGGAACAATGGCGTGGTGGTCGCTGACCTTGCGGCTGTTGCATACTCTCTTCGCATCCGCCATATCCGGGGTCAGGCAGCCCAGAATGGAGGCGGCGGTTCGGGTCAGACTGCCAAGAGTTGAAAACATATCATCTGTCAGATACCGGCTGTCCGTTCTGGGATAGGTACAGAGCTTCTTTTCATAAAGCGCTTGCAAATAGTCCAGGGTCTGCTGGGCGGTATACCCCAGCAGACGGTTGACATCCCGTTGAAGAGTGGTCAGATCATACAGCAAGGGGGCGTTCTCGGTTTTCTCCCTCCGCTCCACAGATTGGACGATTGCTTCCGCACCTTTGCAGGCTTCGGCGATTTTTGTTGCATCGGTGAAATCTTGGATTCGGTCAGATGCAGCGGAAAAACCGCAGTCCAGATTCACGGTGTAGAACCGCTCCGGGACAAAAGCCTGAATCTGCGCTTCCCGCTGCACCATCAGGGCCAATGTCGGGGACATGACCCGGCCAACACTCAGCTTGGTGCCGTAAACAAGAGAGAAAAACCGGGTGGCGTTTATGCCCACCAGCCAGTCGGCCTTAGCGCGGCACAAGGCGCTTTGGTACAGCCCATCAAAATCTGCGCCGGGACGGAGGTTCGCAAAGCCTTCCCAGATGGCTTCATCCTCCATGGAGGAAATCCAGAGCCGCTTCGTGGGCTTGCGGCATCCGGCCAGGTTATATACCGTGCGAAAAATCAGTTCCCCCTCCCGACCCGCATCACAGGCGTTGATCACCTCGCTCACATCCTGGCGGTGCATCAGGCTTTTCAGAAGCTCAAATTGACTGCGCTTCTCCTCTGAAATGCGGAATTGGAAGGTCGCCGGAACGATGGGTAAATCCTCTTTCCTCCATTTCTTGTATTTGGGGTCATACCGGTCCGCATCAGCCAGAGCTGCCAGATGGCCAAAACACCAGGAAATCAAATAGCCGTTGCCCTCCAGGTAACCCTTGCGTTTTTGCCCTACTCCTAAAGCTGCCCCGATGGCATAAGCCACGGAGGGCTTTTCACTGACGATCAGGCGCATTTACATCCTCCATTTCTTTGACTTCCCGGTAGCAGGGGTGGATGCAGCCTTCCCCATATCGCTTGCAGCCATTGCACAGGTGGGGTTTGGAGGGCGGCGCAGGGACGGACGGTTTGGCAGAAACAGGAATCTGGCGCATCATGTACTCATAGGGACTGTTCGTGAATCTGGTCATTTTTCGTCGGATTCCTCACTTTCATCAAAGAGGTCATCGTCATCCATGCCGTAGTCATACTCGGAAAGATCGGTGCTGCCCTGTTTCTTCTCCTGGGACTTTTTCTTCACATAGAAGTAGTAACCAGCCCCGGCACCCCCGCCCAGCAGGAGCAGGATGGCCAGCGCCGCAGCCGGATTGCTCTTGGATTCCGGCTGGACAGCAGGTGCCGTGGTGGGAGGCTCCGTCTCCACTGCCTTGCCCACGCAGCGGCGGATATTCTGTCTGCACAGCTCGCAGTCCTCATCCACAGCACCCAGGACGCATTTGTCCACGCAGCTGCAAACGATGGGCTGGGTTTCCTCCTGCTCGATCAGCGCCAGCAAATCCGCCTCATCCACCGGATTCAGGAAATAGGTCTGGTACCGTTCCTCGTCTTCATCCAGGGGTTTATCGTAGTCGATGACCATGTAAAAGGTCTGTCCGTTCCTGGTTTCCACCACGATGTATTGCTTGTTGGTTGCTTTGTCAAACAGGAGGTCACGGGTGGACAGGATGCCGTCTTCCGTAAAGCCTGTCCCTTTCTCAGGCATGGTGGGGATAGTTGTGGGAGATGGCGTCGTGGTGACAGTCGGAGGCGTGGTGGTGGGCGGCATGGTCTCGCCGGGAATCACCACAATGTAGTCCGGTTCATCCCCTCTGGCAGCAACGGGATTGCAGCACAGCGGAATGGAGAGAAGCAAAGCTCCTGCCAGACACAGCAGCCGGGACAGTCGCTTCATTCCTGCCCACCTCCTGCGGTTTTCAGCAGCTTCACGATTTCCTCCACAGTCATGCCGCAGGCACGGACCATGCCGAGAATTTCCATGTTTTCCGCCTCCTGAAGCTGCTGCTGAAGCTCTGCGTTCCGGACCTGGAGCTTTTCCATTTTCTCGTTGTTCTTCTCCAGCTCCGCCCGGAGCTTGTTGATTTTGGGATTCAAAAATTCACACTCCTTTAAGGCAGACGGCCAAAGCAGTAGAAATGGCTCTGCCAATAATTTGTATTCAAATTTGCATATTTTATGGGGTCTCCGCAGTGAATCATGGTATTATTTCCCACATAAATGCCGCAGTGGGATACCCCCGGGGTATCATAGGTGCCCTTGAAAAACACCAGGTCGCCGGGCTGGGCGTTGGCGGCGGAGATGGGGGTGCAGACATTGCAGATGCCCTGGGCACTGAGCCGCCCGATGTCCCAGCCAGAATGGTTCACCACCCAGCACACATAGCCGGAGCAGTCAAAGGAGGTAGCCGGGCTGCTTCCGCCCCAGACGTAAGGATAGCCCAGATACTTCTGCGCCTCCTGAAGCATGGCGGCCACCCGGTCAGAGGGAATGGCATCCGCCGGGATGTCGAAGCTCTGGTCCGTTTTGTTTAGATACAAATCCACATAGGGCGAATCCGGGAACAGCTCCGGGCGGTTGCCCAGGGTGGCCATATAGGTAGCGTACATATTGAGCTTGCTGCCGGAGAGCACTTCCACCGGCAGATGGCTCAAATCCCTGTTTTCCAGGGTGACGGTGCAGATGCGGTACTCATAGGGCACCTGGACGGTATGGGTGTAGCTGCGCCATTCATAGGAATCGGTATCCGGGTTATAGACGTACTCATAGTCCGTTCTGGTTTCCGTCCTGTAGCGGGTTTCCGTCTCCACCAATTCCGTGAGGATGTACTGCCGGTCAAAAAGGTCCTCCACCATTCTGGAAATCTCCGAAGCCGTCCAGTCGCCGGGATTCATGGCCGAGAGCAGGGACAGCAGCACATAGGGGTCGTGGCTGATTTCGTCCAAGTCGAAGTGGTATTCGTCATAATCATGGGTGCCGGTGTAATTATCCAGATACCGCTGCAGTTCCTCCTCTTTTGCGGTATAGGCTGCCTCCGCATTCAGCAGCGCACTGTCGCTGGCCGGGTAGGTGCTGCCGGCCAGAACCGAGCCAACCCCCTCCACAATGACAGAGCAGGAGGAAACTACATTCAGAAAGAACATCAGAAGCAGTACGATAGCAAGGACAATCAGGAGGGGCTTCTTACTCGCTGAGACGAACTTGGCTGCTTTTTCGGTATTTTTGACAGCTTTCTCTGCGCTTTTCACCGTATTCTTTGCAGCCTTTCCTCCACGCCCAGCCTTTGCTGCTGCATACTGCCGCTTGATCTGCCGCTTCTGCTGCCATTTGGAAACGGGATTGGAGGTGGGATGCGCTGCCTGGGCTTTCTTTTGCAGATACCCCAGGTTGGCTTTTTCCAGCTTCCGCTCTGCCTTTTCTGCTCCACGATAGGGGCGCATCTGGGCAGAGCGGTGTATCTCGCGGAATGTTGTTTCTGCCCGGTGCTCTGCCTTTTCGGCGGTTTGAGCAGCTTCCACACCCACGTTATCATCCTCATTCTGTCCCTGGACAAGTTCCCGGACAATATTCCGGGGTGCATCCCGGGCATGGGCAGAGAATTTCTCCGGCGATTTCTGCTGTTCCTCAAAACGGAGGGTGAGGCACACTTTCTTCGCGGCGGGCTTCGTGGCTGCATTTGTAGGCCCATTTTCAGTCTGAGCCTTTTTCCTCCCTCTGGCCTTCTCCCTGGGTGTTTTCACCTCCTGAGGTCGTTTCACTTCATCATCAAAGTGAAGCGCCACCTTGGGCTTCTTCCGACGGGGGATTTTCCCATCCGCTTTGTCCGCCCGCTCTGCTGCCTTTTTGGCTTTCCTGGCGGCGGCACCAACAGGCGTATTCTCCGCCAGCTCCTGGTCTGTGAATTTCAGGCGGGGCTCTTTTCTCATGTGGAGCCGACCTCTTGGGGTTTGGTGGTCATGACCTGGTAGAGCCGGGTGTCCTTCGGGAACCGGTCTACAAAGGGAATGATGGTATCCCCGTAGAACAGCAGGCCTTCCCCCTCGCCGGAATGGGTCACATAGGACAGTTGGCTGGGAGAGATGCCCAAATGCTGGGCAAGGATCTGACGGTCTCCCGCCGCCTGGTTGAGCATGTAGATGAAATCGGAGTTTTCAAAGATGTTTTCAATCTCCCGGGAGGACAGCAGATCCTTCACGTTCTGGGTGATGCCCGTGGGGATGCCACCCCATTTTCGGAAGCGCTTCCAGATTTCGATGGAGTAGGCGGCGGTCTGCTCCTCTTTCAGCAGGAGATGAAATTCGTCCATGTAGTACCGGGTGGCTTTCTGGATAGCAGAGTTCCCATCCTGTACCTTGTGGAACCGGTTGGCCGTCACCCGGTTCCACACCTGGTCCTGGACAATGTGCATCCCGATTTTCTTCAGCTGCTTGCCCAGCTCCCGGATGTCATAGCACACGATCCGGTTATGGATGTCCACATCGGTGCGGTGATTGAACACGGAAAGAGAACCGCTGACATAGATTTCCAAAGCGGTAGCGATGTGCTGGGCTTCCTTTTCCTCCTGCATCCGAAGCTGGTCGTACAGGTCTTGCAGAATGGGCATTTTCTCCGGGATGGGATTGTCCAGATACTCCCGGTACACCAACCGGACACAGCGGTCAATGATGGTCTTTTCCACCGGGGACAATCCATCCTTGCCGCCCACAATCAGCTCACACAGAGACAAAATGAAGTCCGATTTCAGCGAAAGCGGGTTTTCCTCATCGCTGTAATTGAGGTTGATGTCCATGGGGTTGATGTGGTGCTTGGAGGTGGGAGAAATCTTGATGACCTGACCTTCCAGACGCTGCACCAGAGG
>JALFGI010000133.1 GCA_022777455.1 Clostridiales bacterium
AAGGCCATCGAGGCCATGCAGAAGGTTGCCGACGGCAAGGCCACCAAGATCATCATCCCCAGCGAAATGCAGGGCCTGGTGGGCCTGGCAAACGGCATTGTGGAAAGCGCCAAAGAGTAAATGATTGGAACCGGGGGCGGCGTTTGCCGCCCCTTTTTTGGAGGAGTGCCAATGATGCTCTTATACTAATTCTTGATTAAATTCCCATGCGCCACAGACGTGCCACGATAAATGAAAGCTTTGGGGCATGGGAATTTTTGTACATCAATTCCGGTTGCCCCGTTAGGGGCGAGGAATTGGTACATTTTCAATTTTACTGTGAAGACTTTCACAGTAAATCTTTAATCCTTTCCGGTCTGGATTGCGCCAGAATGCGTTATCTTCCTTGCTGGGCGTCAGCCCAAAACCGTCATCTGCCTTTTCTGGCACAATCCATCCGCGGAAATGATTTCAATCATTTAATCAAGGGCAACACCGCACAATGGGTGCTGCGGGCTTCGACGGATCTTTTACCCCAATCGCGCAGTATGAAAAATGGGAAATACATACAGTATTCCCGCGTTTTTCATACTTTCGCTTGGGATAAAATCTCTCGTCGAATCTCCTTGCCCCATTATGCGGTGTTGCCCAAGAATTAGTATGAATCGTCTGCGGCTGAGCCGCAGCCCTGGGTTCTCCCTTATTTCACCTGTTTGCCCCGGGCAAAAACATGAACGACATCGGCATTCCCGTCAAGAAGCACCAGATCCGCATCCTTCCCGGTTTCGATGGAACCCTTCCGGTCCCACAAGCCCATTTCCTTTGCGGGGTTTTCCGACAGGGTGGGAAGGATTTCCTCCAGGGAGTAGGGCAGCCACGCCAGCATATTTTTCAGGGCAACATCCAGGGTCAGGGTGGAGCCTGCCCGGGTACCGTTGCTCTTGAGCTTGGCATCCCCGTCCTTCACCACCACATCGTTGACACCCAGGTGGTAATTGCCGTCAGGCAGTCCGGCAGCCATGATAGAGTCGGTAATGGCTACAATGCGGTCCAGCCCCTTGGCCTTGCAGTACAGGCGCACGGAGCCGGGGACCAGATGCCGTCCGTCGCAAATGGTCTCGCAATAGACATCGCTTTCCAGCACCGCGCCGAAAATGGCGGGCTCGTGCTGGTGGAACAGCCGCATGGCATTGCCCACATGGGTGCCCACCGTGGCGCCCAGACGGATGGCGCTCATGGCCTGGTCATAGGTTGCCCCGGAATGGCCGATGCCCACCACGATGCCCAGCTCCCGCAGGGCGGGAATCATGTCCTGCACCCCCTCCAGCTCGGGGGAAATGGTGATGTAATTGATTTTGCCGCCGGCCAGCTCCTGGTAATGGCGAACCAGGGCAATGTCGTTTTTCTTGAGAAGATGCTCCGGCATGGCGCCCTTGTACTCCTTGGCCAGGAAGGGGCCTTCCAGGTGGATGCCCACCAGCTCCGCGCCGTTCTGCTCCATTTTTTCATGGCGCTTGAATTCCCCAATGCACCACTCGGTCTGCTCCCGGGTATCCGTCAGGATGGAGCACTGCCAGGCGGTGGTTCCTTTGGAGGCCATGAAGCAGCTGATTTTTTCCAGGTCCTCCGCCGTGGCTCCATTCACGTCCACTCCCACCGCGCCGTGGGTATGGGTATCGATAAAGCCGGGAACCAGCTTCAGCCCTGTGGCATCGAATACGGTGCCCTCCTCTGTGGGGCAGCCCGCTTCCAGAACCTGGAGCTTTCCGTCCTCCATGCAGATTGTTGCAGGGCGAAAGCGGTGTTCCAGATAGGCCTGACCGTTTATAAGATAGATCTTACTCATATCATTGCCTCAGTCTTCCAGATTCGCCACGAACTCCGTCATGCGAATCAGGGCATCGGGATGCCCCGCCAGCATGGAAACCGGGAATGCGGCAGTCATCTCCCCATAGCCGCAGCGGCGGGCAACGGCCCGGTGCCAATCCCGGAAGATGCCCAGGCGAATTTTGCGGGAGTTGAAGATCTCGTTGAAGCCGATGGTCACGCAGTAAACCGGCATATCCTCCAGCCGTCCGCCGAAGTCGCCGATGGCGTTGGCGGCCCGGGTCTCGGGAGAAATGGGCAGCACCCGGGTTTTCAGCTGCTTGAACTCCTCACAGGTCAGACTGGGGTCCGCCTCGTTGAAGGCCAGATGTCCGTTGATGCCGATGCCGCCAAAGCAGATGTCCACACCACCCAGCTGTTCAATCAGGTTGGGGATGTAGGCAAGATTGTTGGGATCGGGGAACACCCGGTGATCCTCGGGGACATTCAGCTCCGGATCAATTTGGGTATAGACCGTGCGGTCCATGAAGCCCCGGAAGCTCAGGGGATGCTCTTTGGCAATCCACTGCTTGTTCTCATCCAGATACTCATCCATGTTGATGAACCAGCAGTTTTTCAGGCTGATGCGCTCGGAATTCACCATGTCCACAAAGTAGGGATATTGACCGATGGGACCCACAGGGCAAATGAACACGGTGGTTTCGCCCTTTTCGTTCTTTTCCTTGATGAAGTCCGCCATTTCCCGGGCGATGGCCCGGAACACGGCAGGCTTGTCCTCCATGACGACCATGGGGATTTTGGGGCTCTTCAGCAGCTGGGCCTTATCATAGTAATAGTATTCATGATACATGGCTGTCATCCTTTCATAAAAAAGAGGGGGACGCAGACGCATCCCCCAAAAAGTTTATTTCTGAACTTCCAGATACTCTTTGTAGACCATGTTCCAGATGTAATTCTTCAGCTCGGTAAACCGGGGAAGCATCTTGGTCTCCTGGTTTCTGGGATAGGGAATGTCGATGTCGATAACTTCCTTGATACGGCCGGGACGGGCGGACATAACCACCACCCGGGAGGCCAGCAAAATCGCCTCTTCCACATCGTGGGTGATGAAGAAGCAGGTTTTCATCTCCTCTTCCCAGGTTTTCAGCAGCTCCGTCTGCAGCTGGGTACGGGTCTGGGCATCCAAGGCGCCGAAGGGCTCGTCCATCAGCAGCAAGCTGGGGTTGACCGCGTAAGCCCGGGCAATTGCCACCCGCTGCTTCATACCGCCGGACAGCTCCTTGGGATAGGCGTTGACGAATTTCTCAAGACCCACCATCTTGATATATTTCATGGCGATCTCTTCCCGCTGCTGCTTGGTCAGTTCCTTTTTCAGGGTCAGACCGAACTCCACGTTCTTTTTGACGGTGAGCCAGGGGAACAGGGCGTACTGCTGGAACACAACGCCACGGTCAACACCGGTGCCTTCCACCTTGACGCCATCCACCAGCACTTCACCGGAGGTGGGGTCGTGGAGGCCTGCGATGATGTTCAGCAGGGTGGACTTGCCGCAGCCGGAGGGGCCCACAACGCAGATAAACTCATTGTCATAGATGTCCAGATTGGCGCCGTTCAGGGCGACCGTCTGACCGTTGCGGCCTTCATAAATCTTTTTAACGTCCTTAATCTGGACCTTGGGGGTCAGATTTCTCGCTTCTCCTGCCATGAGGTCAGTCTCCTTTCAAAGAATTTCAGAATCTTCTCGGCCAGCATACCGATGACACCCACAACGATGATGTACAGCATCATGGGCTCGGTTTCAAAGGAGCTGCTCAGCGCGCGGATCCGCATACCCAGGCCGGCGCTGGCGCCGGTGGACTCGGCGGCAATCAGAGTGGTCAGGGCCACGGAGATGCCCAGACGGATGGAGGTGATGATGAAAGGAGTGGTGGCCGGGAAAATCACCCGGGTAAACAGCACCACATCGTTGGCGCCCAGCACCCGGGCGGCCTTGATCAGGGTTTCATCCACATTGATGACGCCCTGGAAAACGGTGATGGAAATGGTCAGGAAGGTAGCGATGCAGATCACGATGATCTGGGGGGTACGGCCCACACCGGCGGCGATGACCACCAGAGGAACGTAGGCCAGAGGGGGAATGTTGCGGATGAACTGAATCCAGGGCTCAATAATGTTGCGAACCGGGCGGTACCATGCCATCAGGAATGCCACGGGGACACCAAACAGGAAGCCCAGGGCAAAGCCCACACCGGCGGAAATCAGGGAGCTGGCGATGTCGCTCCAAAATACACCCCGGGTAACAGCCATCTTGGTATAGGAACCAAACACCTTGGTCAGCGGGGGGAATGCACGGGCTGTGACAGGGTTCCGGGACAGAAGCGTCCAAACCACAACAGCCGTCAGAAGGGACAGCAGCAGCCAAGCCCAATTGGGAATCTTGGAAATGATGTCCACTTTTTTCTTTTTATTCACGGAAGGCCCTCCTTGCAGGTTTTCTTTTTGGGAGTGGGAAGGCGGCCTGCGCCGCCTTCCCGGTTTTGGATGCTTCTAAGAACGGTTCAATTACTTGGCGGCAGCCATGATGTCGGTGAGGATGAAGTCAGCGGGAGCCAGAGCACCTTCGGCTTCCACAGCACCGTTTGCGATAAAGGTAGCCTGCTGGTCGGCGTAGTACTGCACCAGAGCGCCGGACTCCAGAGCTTCCAGGACCTGCTCGCTGGTCATCCAGGAGCCGTCGTAACGCTGGCCGATGACGGTCTCGGCATCGCTGGCGATAACCTTGGCAACGTAGCCGGCGACTTCCTCAGCGATGGCATCGTCGGTGGTGGCGGCAGCGGCGTAGTCCATGCCCTTGTACATGGCGCGGACAAAGCGGGTCATCTCATCGGTGTGCGCAGCAGCCCAGGTGGGGTTCACGACCCAGCTGCCGGGGGAAACCAGGTTGGCAAAGTCCACGTTGGAGCAGATGTCGGTGGCATCGGAGGCCTGGGCCAGGATGGTCAGAGAGTAGGGAGACCAGGCGGCAACGGCATCCACGGAGCCGGACAGGGCAGCGGTGGTCAGAGCGGTGGCGTCCATGGACAGGGCGTCCACATCCTCCATGGTCAGGCCCACGGAAGCCAGAGCAACGGTCAGGATGGTCTCAGAGGAAGTGCCGGCGGCGTAGCCGATCTTCTTGCCCTTCAGCTCTTCCAGGGTCTTGATGCCCTTCAGGCCGATGATGCAGTCGCCGTCACCCAGGTGCTGCAGCAGCAGAACCTGTGCATTGCCGGTGGAGCACAGCTTGTGGGCGCCCGGTCCGATGAAGGAGATGTCGATGCTGCCGCCTTCCATAGCGGCGATTTCGGTGGGGCCGTTCTCAAAAGCCACCAGGTTCACAGTGATGCCTTCCTCGGCGAAGTAGCCCTTGGCATCGGCAGTGGCAACTGCCCACAGGGCACCCCAGTTGGGCATATAGGCGATGTTCAGGGTCAGGGGTTCGGGGGTTTCGGCGCTTGCACCCATGGCACCCAGGGCGAGAACCATTGTCAGGGTCAGCAGCAGAGCAATCAGTTTTTTCATTGTGTTTCCTCCTTAATTTTTTGTTCCTTTTATTTCACCCGGCAGAGCCGGACAAAGACAAATTATACACCGGACAGATCGTCGTCCTTCATGCACAGGTGGACAGCGCCCACCTTAAAGGTCTGGGGCAGGGCAAGAATCCGGGGGTTGGGGCCCACGTACTTCTTCATGGCGTCCTGGAGGGCTTCCTCAAAGGTGGCCCGGGTCTTCAGGCCCATGCCTCTGGCAATGCCCGGCTCCTGGGCGCCCACGATATAGATGGCGGAGGTATTCATCTCGGCGATGTGACCGCAGCTCATCATGCTAAAGCCGTGGAAGGGATGGAAGGCGTTGGCGAAGCGGTACTTGCGGATGTACTCCTGATTGGTGGCGTAGTACTCGCCCAGCCGGTTCATATCCGCCAGGGTGTTCATGTGGTCGTGCTGGAACACCTCATACAGCTCCCGCAGGTAGGGCCAGCGCTCGTCGTGGAAGTAGCCGTTGCAGATGGAGGAGCAGATGATCACGCAGTTGTCCTTCATCACCCGCTTGTGCCGGATGACCTGGGCACTGAGGGCCTGCATCATCTGGATGGGGTTGGTGCCCATGCCTGCGCCGTAGTGGAAGTCCTGGGGCATACCAAAGACCATCACATCGTACTTCTCCTGGGCGAAGGGAACATAGGTGCGCTTGTTGGCGATTTTCCAGCTCTCGGGCATCATGACCTTGGCGTAGCCGGAGTAAATGGCAATCTGCCGGGAGTAGGTGTCCAGCACTGCGTCGCAGCAGAAGAAGGGATGGCCCATCTTCTCTTCCATGTGCATGCCGATCTCATCGAACTTGGTGCGCATCAGGCTGTGGCCGGACACGGGGGTGAAGTCCTCCCGGTGCATGACCTTGGGCACATGGTGGGAGGCGATACTGCGCCAGTGGGTGATGCCGGTGGCGCAGTGCTTGTAGCCGCCGGAGTAGCCGCCGTAGGGGTTTCCCTGCACATGGCCGATGAGGATGGGAATGTCGCAATCGAACACATACTTGTTCATGAGCACCGGGTCGCCCCGGCGGGTGGTGCCCAAATCAATCATGTGCTCGGGGTCCTCGGAATCGTGGGAGGTGATCTGGTTGGTCCAGTAGAAGTCGTTGAAGAGCTTCTCGCCCAGAATCTGCCGCATCTCGCTCTCGGTGGCCCGGGGATGCAGGCCGTTAGAGAACATGAACAGAATGTCCTCTTTCCGCACGCCGCCGGCATAGAGCTCGTCCAGGCAGGCGGTGATGGACACCTTCCGGTGGGCAGTGGGCTGGCAGCCGCCCTTGACAATGTCGGGGATGACAATCACAACAGTCTTCCCGGGAGCAGCCAGCTCCCGCAGAGCGGGCATGCCGATGGGATTACGCAGGCTATTGACGGTTTCCGCGTACAGGCTGTCCCAATCCTGGGGCAGGCACTGGGGATCGGGAACGGTTTTGCCGGGAATGAACACATCGGTGTTGTCCGGCAGGTTGGCGGACATCAGGCCATGGCCGTATTCAAAATCAAGCTTCATAGTCTTTCTCCTTACTTACCCAAATAGGTACGGATGATTTCAATATACTCGTCGGGGTAGAAACCGATTTCCCCCTGGAACCGGGTCAGGGCGATGAGGCCGCCGTCGATTTCTTTAATGGACGCCAGCATCTCGGCATTGTCCACCTTCAAACCGCCGCCGTAGACCACGTCGATGCCGCCGGTAACTTCCTTGACAAACCGGGCAATCTTCGTGATGTAGTCCTTGCCCGCGGGGGTCTTGCCGGGGCCGATGGACCAGATGGGCTCGTAGCCGATGACCACCTGGCTCTTGTCCACGCCTGCGAGGCCCACTTCCAGCTGCTCCCGGAGAACCTCATCCCAGCGGTCCAGCTCCGTGTCCTTCTCGCCGATGCAGTACAGCACCTTCATGCCATTGGAAACCGCCAGCTTGATTTCCTGATTCAGGATGCGGTTGACGGCTTTGGTATCCGTCACGCCGGCCTCGGCCAGGATTCCCATCTTATCATTGCGCTCTTCGCAATGGCCGATGATGGTGTAATTCACATCCATTGCTTTCATCGCAGAGACGGGACGGTTGGTGGTGAAGGCACCGAAGTTGCCGCCCACAGCGGTGTTCATCCGGTACACGCTCTGGCAGCCCACCTGTACGGGGCTTCCCTCACACCGGGCTGCCACCGCACTGAGCAGGTGCGCCTCGGGGAAATACTGAACGAATTCCACTTCGGAAGGATCGTACTTCTTCAGGGCCTGCTGGGTGTTTTTTACAATGAAGCCGCCCCACTCCTGCATGGGGGCAATGCGGTTCACGCCGCCCAGGGCTACAGGAACATCAAAGCGCTTCAGATTCAGAAAAATATGCTTCATGCGGTTTATCTCCTGTCTGTAAATGATACGAATTTCGGCAGCTCCTCACCCAGCAGCGGCCGGCACCAGTCAACAAATGCCTGGGTTACATCGCAGCCGTTTTCGCTGATGAATTCATCCGGCACGGTGCGCTCGCTGAGCATGACCTGTTCAATGGGAATCAGGATGGTATGAACCCGATAAGGCTGCGTGCTGTCACGCGCAAAGCCCACCATCACGCCATTCTCTCCTGCCAGGGCAGCACGGACGGAGGTTCTGCCTGCGGTAATGGCCTCCTCCCGATCCACCGGGGACTGCAGCGCCGTGGAGGCTCTTCCGCAGATCCCCGGCTTTTCGCTGCGGGCTTTGATCCCCAGCTTCCGGATGACCAGATTGGCCAGATGGGCGCCCACATCCCCAAAATAGGTGGAGCGTCCCACCTGAAAGATGGGTTCTACGATGGGAGTTCCGTCGGCGTAGTGCAGGCCCTCACTGGCCACCACCACCACGCCGCCCTTTTCCCGGTGCAGACGCTGTACATCCGCCAGGAACTGTTCTTCGTCAAAGGGCCGCTCCGGCAAATAGATGAGATCCGGTCCGTCCCCTGCCGCGTCTCTGGCAAGGGCAGATGCCGCAGTGATCCAGCCGGCATTCCGGCCCATGGTCTCGATCACGCACACATGGATGGGCAGGCTGCGCACATCACGGCTTACCTCCCGCACGGTGTGGGCAATGTACCGGGCAGCGCTGGCAAAGCCGGGGGCATGATCGGTCACCGGCAGATCGTTGTCAATGGTCTTTGGAATTCCCACCACGCTGATGGAAAATCCCGCCTCACAGCAGGCTTTGTAGATTTTACCGCAGGCATCCATGGTGCCGTTGCCGCCGTTGCAGAAGATATAGCGGATCTCGTACTCCTGCAGAATCCGGGCAATCCGTCGGTAATCCTCCTGCTCCAGCACATCCCGGGATGTACCGATGGCGGATGCGGGGGTATCCGGCAGCAGATCCAATTCCTCCTGGGGAACAGTGAACAGATCCAGAAAACGCTTTTTCAAAATGCCGGAGGTTCCTCCCAGAGAGGCATAGAGGTGGTCGATTCTTCCGCTTGCCCGGGCCTCCTCCACCGCTCCGTAGAGAGAGGCATTGATGACCGCGGTAGGAGCGCCGCCGTGTACCACCAAAGCGTTGGTCATGCACTCACTTCCTTTCCCAAGTTATTTACTCAGATCCCTTGCTTTTTATATCGCTCGGCCATCTCGTCCAGGGTGACCTGCTCCACCAGAGGTGCCTTGCCATAGGAGTCGAAGTCCACAATCAGGGTTCCCACGGCCTCCTTCACGCCCTTCTCCACGGCCTCCACGATCAGCGCCACATCATCATTGGGCACGTTGCCGTACATCACGGTGTCCATGATGGGGGGCAGGAACACTCTGGGGTCGAAATCGGAGGTCTTGGTCTGGAGCAGCTCGTAGATGGGCTTGATGCTCTCGTGGGTACGCAGCTCGGGGTTGTACCAGAACAGCTCCCGCAGGTTCCGGGTAACGGCCAGGCGGATGTCAGTATCCACATTGATCTTGGCGATACCCAGCTTGGAAACCTCCTTCAGCTGATCCTTGGGGATGCCGTGGGCGTTGGTGATGGTGCCGCCCAGGGCGTTGATTTCACTCACAATGTACTGGGGAACGGTGGAGGAGCCGTGGGAAACCAGGGCGCAGAAGATGCCCTCGTGCCGCAGGCACTCCTTGGTGGCAATGGCAATCTCCTTGCGGATCACCGCCCCCGCGCCCTTGTTGGCGCCGTGCTTGGTGCCGTAGCTGATGGCCAGGGCGTCAACCCCGGTCTTTTTGATAAACTCCACGGCATCCAGGGGATTGGTATAGGTGGAGGTGGCGGAGAAGACGTGATCTTCCACACCGGCCAGCACGCCCAGTTCCCCTTCCACGGTGACGCCCCGCTCATGGGCCAGCTTGACCACCTCGCGGGTCAGCTCGATGTTCTGCTCAAAGGGCAGGCTGGAGCCGTCGATCATGACGGAGGTGTAGCCGCCGTCCATGGCGGCGATGCAGGAATCGATGTTCTTGCCGTGATCCAGGTGGAGGGCAACGGGGATGGGGCTGTGCTCCGCGTATTTCTTCACAGCCTTGGCAATGTTGTTGGCGCCCACCTTCTTGTCCTCCAGGGTGCCGTTGGCAAAATCCGCACGGCCGCCCATGAAGGCGTTTGCCAGGTCCGCGCCCTGAATGATGGCGGCGGAGCGGAACATTTCGTGTACTTCAATGACGGCTTTTGCCTGGGCAACGGCATTGACATTAAACGCGCCCTGGGCGTAGTTGTATTTTTCGGTGGCCTCCAGAATGGCTCTCATCGGTACCAGCGGCATACTTCATATCCTCCTTGAAATGTGGTGAATTCCGTAATTCCTTCTCTCAATTAAAAACCGCAATCGGGTCATCATATCTGCTTACAGGCTTATCATAATATCCCCCCACGGGGGATGTCAATTAGTTTTTTCATTTAATTAAATAATTCGGCACTGTGTTGATTTACGACCCCCGGGAATTGGATAATATTACCAGACTTTCGGTGATCGGCTTTATGAAACTGATCGTAAAACTGTTGTTTGGCGCACCAACGGGACAGGGAAAATACCTTCCCCCGGGGGGAAGGTGGCCCGGCGAATGCCGGGTCGGATGAGGAACGGCGAAACCTGAAACATTCCGATGCAGTTCGTAAAAATGGTTGAAACCGAATCCTTTATCCGTTATATTTGGGTGCATTCTTCGTCCCACTGCGTCGCCATTCCTCATCCGCCCCAGTTTGCGAACTGGGGCACCTTCCCCTCGGGGGAAGGTATTTCTGCCGCCCATCACACCGCCAAATTACAATTTATCTGCCCTCTTCTTCCATAAATTACCAGTTGGAAATCCTCTCATGATGTTGACATTCTAAACATTCTTTTATATAATAAACATATGCTTATTCTATCCTTTCAGGAGGCCAGCCATGACACAGCGGGAACGGCAGATTTTGCAGCTGATTGAATCCAATCCCCTGATTTCCCAGCAGGAAATCGCTCAAAAAATGGGCATCACCCGTTCCAGCGTTGCGGTGCACATTTCCAATCTGACCAAAAAGGGCTGCATTGCCGGCCGGGGCTATGTGCTGCGCAGCGGCAGCTATGCCGTGGTGGTGGGCGGCGTCAACGTGGACATCGGCGGGCGCTCTTTTGCGCCCTTGGTGGCAGCGGACTCCAATCCCGGCACCGTCACCGTCAGCCTGGGGGGCGTGGGGCGGAACATCGCCCACAACCTGGCCCTGCTGGGCACCGACGTGCATCTGCTCACCGCCTATGGGGATGACCTCCACGGTCAGAAGGTGGCTGCCTCCTGTTCGGAGCTGGGCATCGACCTGAGCCACGCCCTGCGCATCCCCGGAGGAACCACCTCCACTTACCTGTACCTGGCGGATGACCGGGGGGAGATGGCCCTGGCGGTTTCCGATATGGAAATCTGCAAGAAAATCACCCCCTCGTATCTTGCCTCCCAGCTGCCTCTGCTGCAAAACGCCCAGGTGGTGGTGGCAGATGCCAACCTGAGCGCAGAAAGCCTGGAATTTCTGGCAGACAATTGCACCGTTCCCCTGTTCGTGGACCCGGTATCCACGGCAAAGGCCCAAAAGCTTCGCCCCATTCTGGGAAAAGTGCACACCCTCAAGCCCAACCGGCTGGAGGCGGAGCTGCTCTCTGGGGTGACCATTCAATCCGAAGCGGACCTGAACCGGGCAGCGGACGCGCTGACGGAAAAAGGCGTCCACCGGATCTTTCTCTCCCTGGGCGCCGAGGGTGTTTTCGCTGTGATGGGGAAGGAGCGGCTGCGGCTGCCCAATCTCCCGGGGCACATGGTGAACACCACCGGCTGCGGGGACGCCTTCATGGCCGCTCTGGTCTGGGCCTATCTGGAGGGCATGGATTTGCGCCAAACCGCCCTGGCAGGCCTGGCAGCCGGGTCCATCGCCATGGAATCCCAGCAGACCATCAACCCCATGCTGTCCGCCCTGGCGGTGAAAAGCAGAATGCCCCTGAATTTGTAATCGAATTTTCAATACGAAAGGAATCGACCGAAATGAACGTGAACAAATATCTGGATGTAAATCCCGAAGTAGCCCAGGCCATTGCGGAGGGAAAGCCTGTTGTCGCCCTGGAATCCACCATCATTTCCCACGGCATGCCCTATCCCCAGAACGTGGAAACTGCTCTGAACGTGGAGCGCATTGTCCGGGAAAACGGCGCCGTGCCCGCCACCATCGCCATTATCGGCGGCCGCCTGAAGGCAGGCTTGACCCCTGAGGAGATTGAATACTTCGGCAAAAAGGGCCGGGCCATCCACAAGGCCTCCCGCCGGGACCTGGCGGTGCTGTGCGCCAAGGGCGAGGACGGCGCCACCACCGTGACCACCACCATGATGATCGCCCACATGGCCGGCATCCGCTTCTTTGCCACCGGCGGCATCGGCGGCGTGCATCGGGGGGCCGAGACCACCATGGACATCTCCGCCGACCTGGAAGAGCTGGCCCGCACCCCCGTGATGGTGGTGTGCGCCGGTGCTAAATCCATTCTGGACCTGGGTCTGACCCTGGAATACCTGGAGACCAAGGGCGTTCCCGTGCTGGGCTATCAGACCGAGGAGCTGCCCGCTTTCTACACCCGCTCCTCCGGCTTCGGCGTGGACTACCGGATGGACTCCCCCGAAGAGCTGGCCGCAGCCTTCAAGGCACAGAACGACATGGCGCTGGGCGGCGGTATGCTGGTGACCAACCCCATCCCCGCCGAATACTCCATGCCTAAGGACGTGATCGATGCCGCCATCGACCAGGCCATTGCCGAGTGCAACGCCCAGGGTATCAAAGGCAAGGAGACCACCCCCTTCCTGCTGGCCCGGGTGGCAGAGATCACCGGCGGCGACAGCCTGGCCTCCAACATCCGCCTGGTGTACAACAACGCCAAGCTCACCGCCCTCACCGCCGTAGAATACAGCAAGCTGTAATTTTTCTCCCGACCAGAAAACAAACGGAACCAGCCTTCCCGGTTGGTTCCGTGTTTTATGTTTTGGGAGGAAAATGGGTGTAGGTCTTCCCCGCCTTTGGGATACAGCCCCGGAGGGCCGCCAGCTCCGAAGCCGTGACAAACCTGTAACCCTGGGCGGCCAGCTGATCGATGATGTGCAGGGCGGCGGTGACGGAGCTGTCGGACATGTCGTGGAGCAGGATCACATCCCCGTCCGACACATTTTTCAGCACCGCCTGCTCAATGGCGGCAGGGTCCTGGGCGGCCCAGTCCCTGGGGTCCACAGACCAGTTCAAAACAGCCAGATTGCGGGCCTCGGCTACCTGGCGCACCGCATCGCTGCAGCAGCCCCCGGGCGGACGGAGGAAGCGGACGCGGCAGTTTTCCGGCAAAAGGGTCTGGGTATCCATCAGCTCCTGGGCGATCTCCCGGCGGCTGAGCTGCTGCATGTTTTTGTGGCTGTAGCCGTGATTTCCGATCTCATGGCCCTCGTCAATGATGCGCTGGGTCTCGGCGGGATATTGTTTGATGCGGTAGCCGCACAGCAAAAAGGTGGCGTGAGCCCCCCGCTCCTTCAGTCCGTCCAGCAGCCGATCGGTATACCGGCCGGAGGGACCGTCATCAAAGGTCAGCGCCACATACTTTCCCACTCCCTCCGCCGACACCGGAAGGATCAGCAGACACAGGCAGCACAGCAAGCTGCATATTCGCCGCATTGACCTCACATCCTTTCCATTGACCTTTTTCAAAAAACAGGGTACAATATACAAAAAAACGAAGGGAGCACAACGATGGAACTGATCTGCCCCATCTGCGCCCAATCCCTGCGCCGGGAGGAAAAGCGCCTCGTCTGCCCAAACCGCCACAGCTTCGACATTGCCCGCCAGGGCTATGTGAACCTGCTGGCCGTGCAGCAGAAGCATTCCCTCTCCCCCGGCGACACCCGGGAGCAGGTGCTCTCCCGCCGGGCCTTTCTGGAGGCCGGGTTCTATTCCCCCATTTCGGAGGAACTGAACCGGGCAGCTCTCGCCCACAACGCGCAGGGGGAAATTCTGGACATCGGCTGCGGGGAAGGCTACTACTCTGCCCGTCTGGCCCAGGCCATGAACGCATCCCTCACCGGCTTGGACATCTCCAAAGAGGCCGTGCGCTGCGCCGCCGGAAAATACAAGGAGCACACCTGGCTCTGCGCCACCGCCGCCCACATTCCCGTGGCCGACGGCAGCGCCGGCACCCTGACCAGCCTGTTCGCTCTGACACTGCCGGAGGAATTCCGGCGGGTACTGCAGCCGGAGGGGCTGTTCTTCCAGGTGCTGGCAGCGGAGGATCATCTGCTGGGTCTGAAATCCATCGTCTATGAGGAACTGACCCACAAGGAGAAAAACACCATCCCCACCCTGCCGGGCTTCCGGCTGGTGGAATCCCGGCCCATCCGGTTTTCCTTTACCCTGGAAGGGGAGCAGATTCGCAATCTGTTTGCCATGACGCCCCACCTGTTCCGAATCAGCAAAGCAGGTGCCCAGCGTCTGGCCCAGACCACCCATCTGCAGGACACCGCCAGCTGCGTGCTGAACATCTACCGCGCCATCTGACAAAGCTACTTTCCCCCGAAAATAGTCGAATATGCGCAAACCGCAGACAGGAAATACCTGCCTGCGGTTTTTGAGGGCAGTGCCCGCAGACAATGGCGCACCGGGGTGGTGTGTCATCCGGGACTCCTGGGTAAAGCCCGGTAACGTTTCTGTGCAGTAAAATCATTGCCCAGCCACTTTATGGCGTGCAAAAACGAACCGAGCGTGGTGCTCCGCGCAGCGAATCAGAATCCTGATGATTGCCAGTGGCAATCATACCACAATTTATACCTACGATGACACACCAGCCGAGCACACATTGGGGTAGCGAGCCGCGCTTCAAATTCCAAAGAAATTTGCTTCCATCAGCCGTTCCAGGGCCTCGTTGGCTTCCTCATCGGAAAACAGGCCTGTGAAGCGCTTGTCCACCGCCAGGGCCTCCAGGCTCCATTCCAGGCGGCCAAGCCGGGCCAGCTCCCCGAAGCCGTCACTGGTCCGTCTGCCGGTGAGGCAGCGGTGGGCGGTTTGCATGGCCTCCGCCGCCGGCACCGGCCGCATCCGCACCCCCGCCGCCGCGGCAAGGCTGCGGCATTTTTCCCACTGCAAAATAAACTGCTGTTCCATGGGTCTTTTTCCTTTCTCTTTTCCAAGTCAGATCACGGCGTACCAATACCGATACAAGAGCCTCCGCCACCAGGCTGCCTTCCGCAGCGCCCGGCGGCAGGAAGCCTGACAGGAGAGGAACACATTCAGTTCTCCCCGGGTCAGGGTGTGCTGGCTGAACAGGGCTTTTTCCGTCAGCTGGAGCACCTCCTCCGGCACAGGCTGTTTTAACAATTTGGACAGCACCCCGATTTCCCGGCAGCAGGCCGCTGCCCGGGCATTGTTGCCTCCCTTTGTCTGGTGCCGCCTGCGAAGCCGGATGCGAACCAGCCGCTGCAGCTCTGCCACTGCCCAGGCAGCGCCCATTGCCGCCACCGTCAAGGGAATCCACAGGGGCAGCGTCCAGTGTTCCTCCGATACCGTCTGGGGCTGGGTTGTGGTCACCGGCTGGGTCGTGGCCGTCACAGAGTCCGTGGCCGGCTGGGTCTGAGGCTCCGGCCGGGTGACCTGGGTGGTTTCCGTCCCAGGCTCCGTGGGCACCGGGGTATCTTCCCCGGGCGTCGCCTCCAGAATGTTCCAGGTCCAGGTGCGGTAATTATAGTACTCCACCCAGGCGTGGGCATCGTCGGAGGTTACCTTCACCGTCTCACCGGCCACGGCCTCTGCCCGGTAGCCGGTGACATACCGGGCCGGAATTCCCGCGCTGCGCAGAAGCACCGCCGCCGCCGTGGCAAAGTGGACGCAGTAGCCCCGGTCCGCTTCCTCCAGGAACCACAGGGCAAAGTCCGTCTCCTCCCCGGCCATGACAGAGCTGCCCCGGTCATAGGCGGCGCTGCCCCGGACGTATTCCGCCACCGCTGCCACCGTCACCTCCACGCTGCTCAGGTCGGAGGAGATGGTTTGCAGCAGCTCCTTGGCCCGGCGGTTGGTCTGCTCCGGCAGCTTCATCCACTGTTCCTGGGGGAGTGCACCCATGGAAGCATTCCGCAAGGCCACGGTGTACTCCCGCTGATTCTCCCCGTTTTCCACCGTTCCGTTGGTCAAAAAGGTCTGGCCATCAGGGAAGGAGGGCAGCAAAAGGCTGTTTTGCAGATTCATGGTTTTCACCGTCACCATGCCCCGTTCTTCCCCGGTACCCACCAGGGTATCCTCCCGTCCGGAGGAGGATTCCCAGGCGGTGCCGGTATACACATCATAGTCCTGCACCCGCAGATACACCGGCCCGGACTGCTCCGCCGTCACCTCCGCCACCGGGATCCCCAGCAGCAGCTGGGATGGCAGGTCGGCAAGCTCCACCGTCTCCTTCTGCCGGAGGCCGGAAAACCAGTTAAGTCCCTGGCTCTGGAATTTTTGGGGCAGCTCCATCATGGAAACCAGGATCCTTTCCCGCAGCTCCCCGGTGGTATTCACAAAGCTCTCCCGGGGGCAGAAGTGCAGCAGCAGCCCCAGAGCCAGGGCAACGGGGACCATCGCCATCACCGTCAATCGTCCTGCCTGACTGCCGCTCTCCCGGCGGACGCTCTCCGTCAGCAGCAGCAGACAAAGGCACAGCAGCAGAACAAACAGATACCCTTCCGCCGGCACCGTATCCGTCACCACCAGGCAGGCGGCCAGGGGCAGCAGAAGCAGCCCGATTGCCAGCCCGCTGTCCCGGCGGCGGCAGACGGTGCGGCTGACGGCAAAAATCAGGATCATTCCCAGCACCGTTACCGGCAGGTCCGTTTCCCGAACCTCTGCCCGAAGGGCCTGGGGAATGCCCCAGCCATAGCCTCCGTCGTAGGCCTTGGCCAAAACCCCCAGTGCACTGAGCAGCTGAGGGCCGAAGCTGCCCTCCCGCCACAGCCAGAAGGAACCCGCTGCCGCCAGGGTCAGCACCGCCGCCTCTCCCCACCGGCGAAGCAGCAGAGCGGCGCAAAGCAGCGCCCAGCAAGCCCACACCAGAATCACCCGGTTGGGTTCCGCCAAGGGCAGGGCAAAGGCGGAGATCAGGCAGCCTACCGCGCCCCAGGCACATAGCACGGAAAGCACCGCCGCTTCCAGAAAGGTTGGCAATTTACGTTTCATCGGCGTCACCTCCGATGTGGTATTGCCAGCAGGCATCGATCCCGTCTCCCCAGCTTGCGCCTTCCTCCGCCACAGGGGCGCAGAGCAGTCGGTCCACCGCCTTTTGCAGATCCGGCTGGTCAGCCACATGGGACGAGAGCACACCGGAACCGGTGAGGGCCCGGATTTCAAAGTCCAGCTCCCGTTCCAATAAGTACCGGCCCACCCAGAGCAGGCGGCCAAGCTTCCGGTCCAGGGTGTCCGGGTCTCCCCGCAGGCTCACCGTCAGCAGCACCGCTCCCCGCACCGGTTCCATGGGCTCCCGAAGGATCAGGTCCCCCACCTTGGCGCTGAGCTTCCAGTGCAGCTGGTTCAGGTTGTCCCCGGGGCGGTAGAGCCGATGCTCGTGATTTTCCGAGAAGCCACCCCCGGGCTTGGGCACCCAGCTGCCCAGTTCGATCCGCTGAGGGTCCAGCAGATCGGACACCGGCATTTCCCTGGGCCGGACCAGAATGGTCTGCTCTTTGGTCTTTCTGGCCCGGAAGGCAAACAGGCCCAGGTAATCACAGATCTTCGCCTTTTCCACCCGGACCCGGTAGCCGCCGCAGTGCTCCGTGGACAGTCCCCGGTCCGGCTCGTAGCGCCACTGTTTGCCGGTGAAGCAGCTTTGCACCCGGATATGCCCCTTGAAGGGAGGCATGGGACTTGCACAGCTGCCCAGCAGCCAGATTTCTGCCTCCTCCCCCTGCTCCAGTACGTCCACCCCGGCAGGGGCTGCCTGGAAACCCAGGATGGCGGGCAGGCTCAGCAGCAGGGACAGCCAGGGTAGTCCCGCCGCTGTCAGCAACAGGATCCAGGCGATCCACTCACCGCTGGCCAAATAATATACCATCGTCCCCAGCAGCAGCATGAAATACTGCATTCTTCTCGTAAACATATCAACGCAGTCTGGGCGCGGGAACGGTCTCCAGAATTCTCTGCAGCACCTGCTCGGCGGTGATGCCCTGGGTCTGGGCCCGAGGCGTGAGGATCAGCCGGTGGGCCACACATTGGGTAAACACCTCCCGCACGTCGGCAGGCACCACATAGTCCCGGCCCCGGAGCTGGGCAATGGCCTTGGCCATTGCCGCCACTGCCAGCGTCGCCCGGGGACTGGCACCCCGCTGAATTTCCGAATCAGTGCGGGTGGCTCCCACCAATCGGACGATATAGCCCACCACACTGTCGCTGATGAAGGTTTTTTCCACCGTATCCTGGAGGGCGCAAAGCTGCTCCCGGGGCAGCACGCCCCGTACCGCTTGCAGAGGATTCCCCTCCTGCCGGTTCATGACCATGGTCACCTCATCCTGAGGATCGGGGTAGCCCAGGCTCAGCCGAATGATGAAGCGGTCCATCTGGCTGTCCGGCAGCAGCTGGGTACCCGCCGCCCCCACCGGGTTCTGGGTGGCAATGACAATAAAGGGCTGGGGCAGCACATGGCTCACACCGTCCACGGTGACCTGCCCCTCCTCCATGGCCTCCAGCAGCGCGGACTGGGTCCGGGAGGTAGCCCGGTTCAGCTCGTCCGCCAGAAACAGATTGGTGATCACCGCGCCGCTCTGGTAGCGCAGGCCGCCGGACTGACCGTCGGGGACGGAATAGCCCGTGATATCCGAGGGCAGAACGTCCGGGGTAAACTGCACCCGGCTGTATTGCAGATCCATCGCCTTGGAGAATGCTAGCGCCATGGTGGTTTTACCCACCCCGGGGATATCCTCCAGCAGAATGTGGCCTCTGGCCAGAATGGCGGCCAGAACCCAGAGCAGGGTGGTATCCTTTCCCACCACCACCCGGCGTACCTGGTCCAGAATCTGCTGCACCATGATCGTTACTTCATTTTCCCTGGTTTGCATCGAAATGCTCCTTCCGATTGATTCGTTGGACACATTATACCCGCTCCCGGTAAAAAAAACAAGTCGAGGGGATGAACATGGAGCCCACAGAGTATAAGAATCCATTAAGGAGGGATTCTGTCGTTCGTTTCCCGGCAGTGACCGCACAGGATTCGTGGTGTTTTCCGCCGGGGAGGATTTATACTGACAGGCGAAACATTACACCTGCAAATTGTTGTTTAACGCACTGACCCAAACCATGCCCGTAGGGCGGGGTCTTGACCCCGCCGACCCGGTGCCGGTTTTTGATTGGTACGTTGAATAGAATTATTTTCGAAATATCCACGAAAAACATGTCGCAAAAATCAGAATGTGATTCCATTTAACCAACCTGGGCAGTTTCGTTACACGATCGGCGGGGTCAAGACCCCGCCCTACGAAATGGTGCTATAAACAACAGTTTACACAAGAATCTAAGGAGGCCAGGTAAATGCAGTGTCAGAAGCTGAAAACCTATATGGAGTCCGGGCGGGTGGTTTTTCTGCCCCCCAAAGGAATTCGGGCCAACCCGGGGCAGCCCAGGCAGGTGTTCGACGAAGCCGGATTGGCGGAGCTGGCCGAATCCATCCGTCAGCACGGCATCCTGCAGCCCCTTTCCGTTCGCCGGGTGGGTACAGGCTATGAGCTGGTGGCCGGAGAGCGGCGGCTCCGGGCGGCGCTGTTGGCGGGACTGGCGGAGGTGCCCTGCATCGTCATGCAGATGGACGACCGGGAATCCGGCCTTGCCGCCCTGGTGGAGAATCTGCAGCGGCAGGACCTGGATTTCATCGAGGAGGCGGCGGGCATCAGTCGTCTGATGGAACTGGGCGGTCTGAACCAGGAGCAGGCCGCCCAGCTGCTGGGCAAAAGCCAAAGTGCCATTGCCAACAAACTGCGGCTGCTGCGCCACTCCCAGCCGGTGCTGGAAGCCCTGCGCCGGGAAAAGCTGACGGAGCGCCATGGCCGGGCCCTGCTGAAGCTGCCGGACGAGAAAACCAAGCTGGAGGCCATCGCCCGGATCAGCCGGTGCTCCTTAAGCGTCGCCCAGACGGAGAATTTCGTCCAGTCCCTGCTGCGCCACAAACCGGAAACGCCTGCCCGCACCAACGTGGGAGCATTCCTCAACAGCCTGACCCAGTCACTGTCCCGGATGCAGTCCTGTGGGATTCCCGCTGTGTCGGAACGCCGGGAGACGGACAGTCAAATCGTGCTCACCATCACGATTCCCAAGGAAAAATTCGGCCAATAACCGGGTTTCCCCCTGGAAGGTCTTGACTTATTGTGCAGAAAAGTGCATAATATGCTTCATTGAGAGACCAGAAAAGGAGAACCATCCATGAATAGAAAAGGTTTGGCCGGCACCATCGCAGCCGCCGTTCTGGCAATTGCCCTGGCTGTGATCCTGGTTGCCTGTTACTTCATAACAAAATACTATGTGGTGGAGGACTGGCAGCTATTCCCCCGAAACCGGGAGCAGCTGGACCTGCGCAGCCAGGCCATCACCCCGGAGAGCTACGATACCCTGGTCTGGAAAATGCCGGGCACCCAGATTCTCTGGAGCGTTCCTTTCCAAAACGGCTACTACGACTGCACCATCCAGGAACTCACCATCACCAGCCTGAAGGAAAGCGATCTGGACATACTGGTGTATTTTCCCCAGCTGAAAACCATCAATGCCCAGAGCTGCACCGACTACGCCGCTCTGAAAACGCTGTATGAGCGCTACCCCGACATTGAAGTGTGCTACTCCATCCCCATTGCCGGAGTGGATTACGCCCCGGATACCGAAACGGTCACCCTGCAGACTCTGAGCCGGGAGGATATGGAGCTTCTGAACTACCTGCCCAACCTGACCCGGGTAGACGGCACCGCCTGCCGGGAGTTCGTGCTGCTGCGGGAGCTGGAGCGGGAGCATCCCGAATGGGAGGTGGACTACCTCACCTCCATCGCCGGCACCGAAATCACCTCCACAGCCAAAACCCTGGAGCTGAAGGATGCCGCCTATGAAGAGCTTTCCGTGGGTCTTGCCGCCATGCCGGACCTGAAAACCCTTACCCTCCACAATCCCCAGGCCACCGGCGCGGAGCTGCTGGCACTGCGGGAGGAATACCCCGATGTGGAAATCCACTGGAATGTGGAGATCTTCGGCCAGACCTACGCCGACGATGTCACCGAGCTGGACATTTCCAATGGGGCTGTGGGCAGCATTGCGGCGGCCAAACAGATCGCCGCCAAATTCCCCAACCTGGATAAATTCATCGTGAACAGCACCGGCATCAGCGACGACGACATGGCCGCCTACCGGGAGGAAATGCGCAGCGAATACAAAGTGGTCTGGACGGTGATCTTCACCGAAAAGTGTAAATCCCGCACCGATGCCACCTTCTTCTTTCCTTCTTCCCAGCAGGAAGGACGATTCAACGAGAATCACGTCTATGGTCTCCGCTTCCTGGAGGACCTGGAGTGCATTGATGTGGGTCACATGCAGATTAAAACCATAGACTTCGTCTCCTACATGCCCAATCTTAAGTATCTGATCCTGGCCGACACCGCCGTGGAGGACATCACCCCCCTGAGCACCTGCAAGAACCTGATCTACCTGGAACTGGACCACGACGTGGTCCACGACTACACGCCCCTTCTGGGCTGCACCGCTCTGGAGGACATTAACCTGAATGACTATCAGTGGCCGGTGAGCATCGATCCCATCAAGCAGATGACCTGGCTGAAGAACCTCTGGGTCCCCACCCGGAGCTACAGCGAAAAGATGGAACTCATCGAAGCGCTGCCCAACACCCGGGTGGTGATCACCGATCCGTCTACTACCTTCCGTGGTCCCACCGAGCGCTGCACCGACGGTCTGGGCTGGCGCAACCTGAAGAATTACTACGACATGCGGGACATTCTGAACGAAGGTACCGGCGGCTGGCTGGACAGCATGGACAAGCGGTATATGAAATAATCCTACATGCAAAAGGACGCAGCCGAAAAAGCTGCGTCCTTCTTTTATACTAGACTTTAATTAAAAGTTCACAAAGATTTCCGAGGATGATTTGCGTAAAACAAGGCGAAGGATGCAGCTTGGCTGACGCCAAGCAAGTTAGGCAACGCAGTTTTACACAAATCAGACCGGAAAGACTGTGAAGTTTTAATGAAAGGATAGTATTATTTCAGCATGGCGCTTTGGTTCAGCACCGGGGTGCTGTAGAGAAACAGCACATCCTGATCCCCGAATTCCACCACCTGGGGAAGAAATTCCGTGGCCACATAGCGGATGTCCAGCAGGGTCACTTTGGAATAACCGGGCACCAGCAGCGGCACCAGGCTGCTGCCGAAGGAGTCCCGGAAGACGATCAGCTCCCGCTGTGTTTGGGCATTGGGATTATCCACCGTCAACACCGCCGCAGGGCCGGAGAGGAACACATCATACAGGTCCCGGCTGTCCAGCTTGGTCAGGTCATACACCGCTGCCGTCTCCCCCGTCTCATGGTTGGTCACCGTACACTCCGTCAGGGTGTCGCTTTCCAGAATCCACAGGGTGTCCGGTTTCAAAGGCAGCGCCGCCTGACCGTAGTACACGCCATAGAAAGGCCGCTCCAGGGCGGTGGGCGTGTAGTCATCCTCCACCTCTACCCCCAGCGCCCGGGCAATCCGGCCGGCAGCTTCCAGCAGGGTTTCCTGCCGCCAGTGGAGGTCGGTGGCATAGTAGCAGTCCGCCGAGAGGGCGTCGGTCAAATCCACATAATCCCCCCAGGGAATGTCCCGGATGACAGTGAACATGGCCTCATAATCCATGGCAGGGTAGCCATTTGGGGACGCCAGATAGTAGTTCTTGTCCGGCACCACGGAAAAGACGATCTTCCCCTGGCCGTCCTTCAGGTACAGGTCATAGATCTTCTGAAATTTTTCCACCGCGCCGGAAAGGGAGGCCTCATTCAGAGGATATTCCAGCTTGCCGGCGGAGCCCTGGGTCAGATAGATGCCGTTATTATCCAGCTTTTGCAGAGCCCCGTAGTTGAACCCGGCCTTCAGGGTGCGAAAGCCGTCCCGTATCGGGAACTGATCCTGGAGGAAGGTCTCGAATTTTGTCATAAACCTGCCGTCCAGCAGGGTCTGAGCGTTCAGGGCAGGAAATTGCTCCAGCTTCCGGCGCTCCGCCTGGGAAATCTCCCGCCGGGGCCCAAACCAGAGCGCCGCCGCCAAGCCCAGCCAAACCGCCGCCACCATGAGCGCCCCAAAAATGCGCTGTTTTTGTCTGCTCAAACTTGCACCTCCTGATATCATTCCATACAAATCCGTTTTGCCATGCACGCAGACAAATTGTTGTTTAGCGCGCCATTTCGTAGGGCGGGGTCTTGACCCCGCCGACCCGGTTCCGGTTTCTGGCTGGTACGTCGAATGGCATTATTCCGAAATAATCGCCGAAAAATTCCAAAGAACCGACATTTGATACCATTTATCCAACCTGGCAGGTTTTGTTACCTGATCGGCGGGGACAAGACCCCGCCCTACGAATGGCGTGCCACATAAATTACAATTTACCTGATAGTCAAGTCAGAACCGAAAATAGTGGAAGGGATTAAACGACCCGTCCACGAGATACGCGGTGCACAGGAGCAGCAGTGCCGCCATGGCCAGGGCTTCCAGCATCGGCAGCCGTTCTCCCATTG
>JALFGI010000267.1 GCA_022777455.1 Clostridiales bacterium
GGATTCTTCTTTTATTATGATGCAAAGGATTCTTTTGCTGCATCACGAAGAAAAACATAGGTATTATCGTCTGAACGTGTTTCATCGAACCTGTAGTTCAGACGATCAAACGACTGAATCTGCACTGGGTCTGTAATCTGATCCTGTGCCATGTAGCGAACCATCTCGCCCCGGGCCATTTTACACATGGTCCCTTTTTCAATCACCTTGCCGTCTTTTTCTTCACCAAACACGCAGGTGATGAAGTGAACGAGATCCGGCAGGTATTTGGACACGCAGACGCTGTATTCTTTGGACGCCAGATTGATGATGCAGTCCGTTTCCGCAAACAGCGTTTTGGCCAGGCAGTCCCCCCAATAGGCATACAGATCCTTGCACTCCCCTATTTCCAGCTTTGCCTGCATTTCCAGGCGATACGATGTTACTCCGTCGAAGGGGCGAAGAATGCCATAAAAGCCGGACAGAATGCGCAGATGCTCCTGAATATAGGCATACTCCTGATCCGTGAACACCCCGGGAGCCATGTACTGATACTGGATGCCCTCATAGGCCAGCACCGCCGGGGTCAGCCGTCGGTGTAGATCCATGTCTTGCAGCCGTTGGACATTCAGTTTGGCAATTTGGTCGTTGCATTTCCAAAGCTTTTTCAGTTCGTCGTAGGACATGCTTTGCAGCTTCCGGCAGATCTCCTCTGTATTCCTCAGGAACAGCGGTGTAGCCCGGCATGGGAAACTATCCGTGTCCACCTTCATTTTCTTTGCCGGGGATATGATGATTCTCATGCCTTACTGCTCCGCTGCCAGATAGGCAAGAATGTCAGCGGCATTGGTATCCGGCTTGACTTTTGGCATGACTTTTTCGATGATGCCCTGTTCATTGATGATAAAGGTCGTGCGAACCACACCCATGCTCACCTTGCCGTAGAGCTTCTTTTCCTGCCAGACTCCATAGGCCTGAATCGCCTGCAATTCCGGGTCGGATAGGAGGATAAAGGGCAGGTCATACTTCTGGGCAAATTTCTGATGGGATGCCACGGAATCCTTGCTGATACCAATGACGATAACATCCTGCATCTTGAACTGCTCGTAGCTTGCGGCGAAAGCGCAGGCTTGCCGGGTGCAGCCAGGGGTATTGTCCTTGGGATAGAAATACAGGACGACTTTTCTGCCCCGAAAATCTTTCAGGCTGACATGATTTCCGTCCTTGTCAGGAAGGCAAAAATCCGGCGCTTTTATATTGACTTCCAACATGGTAAATTCTCCTTTGCTTTTTTTGAAGCATCATATCAGAAAAGCGAGACAATTGCAAGAGCATGGACGAATTTGCACAAAGAATCAACCAGAGTCAATACAGCCCCCAAAAAAGGAGACGAGAACATTTGGGGGCACCGGTGCATACATTGATACGGCAACCAAATAAGATGATGGTCTGGAGGTACTATGAATCAGAATCGATATGTAGTAAAATCTTTGGAATTGCACCTGTTTTTCTCCCGAATCATGAAAGAACACGCATTTTTTCTGCAAGCCGGATTCACGCCGGCTGCTGCGGCCTTCTCTGAGAGAGCAGCCTTTTTTCAAAAAGAATTTGAGACGCTGCTGCGGGATTCCGTAACGCTTGCGGGTAGTGTCGTGGGGAAGGAAGTGATCAGCTCGGGAGAGATTGTGACAGAGTTCACCGCCTGGGCCGAAAAGCAGACAGAGTGCTTTACGGGAATTCCCATGGACAAGGAAATCACAAACCAAACGCTGTGTTTGAAACCCGGTGGAATTCGCCGTGACCTGACTCAGATACAGGGAAGGGTACGCAGACTGAACCGCACCGCATTACGACTGCTGAGCGGGCTGATTGACCTCAAAGAAAACATACTCAAATGTGTCTTGAACTGTGAGCTGTTTACGCTGAACTATCCGCTGCTGATAGAGCACATTCTCCGGGAAGCAAAGCTATACCGGAGGTATGTGGAGATTCTGGAACGGGAAGGCGATCTGTCCGAATGCACTATGAAAGAAAACGAATGCTTCTGGAACCAGATCATGATGGAACACGCCCAGTTTATTCGGGGACTGTTGGACCCCTGCGAGACGGAACTATTCTGCACCGCCGACAACTTTGCGAAAGAGTATAGCAGACTTCTGACAAGCAGCAGAAATGCCGCTCAAAATGCGCAGCCGGGAAATTCTCTGGCACAGACTGTCCGCTTCCGGGATTTTAAAACGGCGGCGGTACAGGGTATCCAACAGTGTAAAATCCGAAGTGTGATTCTTCCGCTTTTAGCCGACCATGTTCTCAGGGAGGCAAACCACTATATCCGGGTGCTTCAGCATTAAAAAGTAGTTGACAACTATTCTTTAATAATATATAATACTATTAAAGAATAAAAACAAATAAGGATGAGCGGCATGAAAAACCGTAATACCATTCAACGGACACTGGTTCTGGAAACAGTGCGAAAACTCCGGTGTCATGCAACAGCAGATCAGATTTATGAAGAAATTACAAAGGAGCACCCCACCATCAGCAAAGCCACGGTGTATCGCAATCTGTCCCTTCTTTCCGAAATAGGGGAAATTCGAAGGCTGGAAATTCCGGGCGGCGCGGACTGCTTCGATCACCGGGTTCATGACCACTGCCATGTTCGGTGTGATAAATGCGGCCGGGTCTTTGATGTAGATATGGAATTCGTCACCGGTTTGGAAAAAGGCATTCATGATGCCCATGGTTTTTCCTTTACCGGCTATGATATCTTGTTCCATGGCATATGCCCGGATTGTCAGGGGGCTGCCCAGTCCCAGCCCTGACGCATCGAAAATGTGCGCATACGGGCGCAGATCCCGTAAATATATACGCAAAGGAGTATCACTATGAGAAGCATTACAACATTAGACCTGCAATACGCACACCGTTTCTATGGATTCAAGGGTGAAGCACAGTACCTTCATGGTCATACCGGTCTTCTGACCATCGAGGTTGAGGACACTGTGGAGCCCGGTGTCAATATGGTTTTTCCCTGTAACGAAATCAAGAAGACCGCATGGGAAGTGCTGAAAAACTTTGACCATGCACTGATTCTGAGAGAGGACGATCCTCTTCTGCCCGCCATTCTGGGTGTCTACGAGGCTCAGGGCATTCGTAACGGTGCCCCCTCCAACAAAATGAAGGGCCCCGCCTTCAAGACGGAGCTGGCCACTGCTTACCCGGAATGCCGCCTGGTTGTCACCAAGGAGACCATGACCGTGGAAGGCATGATCAAGATTGTTTATGATCTGCTGAAGGATAAGCTGAATATTGCCAAGCTCACCTTTACCAGCGGCGTCAATGCCGCCTCCCAGGAATACACCCCCAGCAGCCAGATTGACCGCTGCCCCCTGTGCGGAATTGCTCTGAACGAGAAGGGTGTCTGCCCCAAGTGCGGATATAAAAAGCAGTAAGTCCCCTATTTTCTACCTTCCATATTCTCCCCTTGAAAACGCTCTGCGGCAGGTCAGAATTGACCTGCCGCAGGATTTTTCTAATACTAGACTTTAATGAAAAGTTCACAAAGATTTCCGAGGATGATTTGCGTAAAACAAGGCGACGTGTAGCTTGGCTGACACCAAGCAAAGACGACAACGCAGTTTTACACAAATCAGGCCGGAAAGATTGGGAGGTTTTAATTAAGGCAACACCGCACACTGGGTGCTGCGGGCTTCGACGGATCTTTTACCCCAATCGCGCAGTATGAAAAATGGGAAATACATACAGTATTCCCGCATTTTTCATACTTTCGCTTGGGATAAAATCTCTCGTCGAATCTCCTTGCCCCATTATGCGGTGTTGTCTTAAAGAATAGTATAATACAACGCTCCCATCAAGACAGCTTCTGTCTGATGTATTCTCCAATATTGCATGCGCTGATTTGTAGGGAAAACGAAAATTCCTGTTCGATGATCCCTTCCACCTTCCGCAAAAGCTCACGTTCCCCAGCAGAAAGCCCTTTGGACATCATCTGACGGTGGAGACAGCTCGCCAGTAATAAAAGCTCCCGTTCATTACGCCGGGAGATCATCTCCTGAAACTGTGCAATCCTCTTTTTACGGTCATTGGGCCAGGGAATCTCCTCGTTTTTCACGCTCATGATAATCGAATCAATCTCATTCTGGGATAGCACCGACCGCATCCGATCTTTATTCTTTGGATTATTCACCGGGAGATAAATCGTGGCGCTCCCCTGCTGAATCGGCTTAATAATATAGTATTCCTGCGCACCGCTCCCCGTCCGGAAATCCATCATACGGATATCCTCTATTTGACATATTCCGTGGGCTGCATAGTTGATGTATTCACCTTTCTGATACATTGTTTTCCATCCTTTAGGCAGATTTTTTCGAGGATAATTATAGCAAAAATACGGGATTTATTTCAAAGGCTTTTTTCTCCAAAGTTTTTTCTCACTTTTTTGTTGAAAACGCCCTTTGAAATTTCCAAAAAATTTTAATATAATAGCAACGTAACGAGTGGCATGTATGCGTAAGTCCAGTTGCGCATACACACCGCCCGTTTTTTTATTTTATGAAAGGTAGGTTCATTCAATGAAACGCGTGAAGGCGGCATGCATTTGTCAGACACTCCATTTTATGCTGAAGGATGATCTGGAACAAGAGCAGGCTGTAAGGCTGGTGAAGGAGGAATTGGCAAATTACAAGCGAAAGCTGGAACAGAATCGTACGCAATACAAAATCCTGGAAGAATCTCCCCAGCCCGATGGTTCCATCATTGTAAAAGTAATCAAGCAGTACAATGCAACTCCTGTTGGGGATTATTTAAAATAAGCTCGTAAATTAAGCGTGTAGCCTATGGCGTAAATCCGGCATTCGTAGGCTGCACGCTTTTATTATGTTTAGGAAAGGTGATTACAATGGACAATTCAAACCAATACTTAGGCACAGAGCGGATCGGGAAGCTGATGAAACAGTATGCTCTGCCCTGCATCATTTCTCTTCTGGTGGGCGCACTTTACAACATCGTTGACCAGATCTTTATTGCCAACGCCAGCTACCTGGGTTCCTACGGCAATGCAGCCAACACAGTTGTATTTCCGCTGACCGTGGTCGCTCTGGCCATCGCGGTGATGATCGGTGACGGCTGCTGTGCGTTTGTCAGCATCTGTCTTGGGAAACAGGATATCCATACCGCAAAAAGCAGCGTTGGATGCTCCGTCATCATGACGGTCATCAATGCTCTGATTCTGACCGCTGTCTACCTGATCTTTTCCGATCAGATTCTTGCGATGTTTGGAGGTACGGTAAACCCGGAAACCTTCCACCATGCCAAGGAGTATTTCTTCTATATTTCCCTGGGGATTCCGTTCTACATGTTCGGTCAGGCAATGAACCCGATTATCCGAGGGGACGGAAATCCAAAATTCGCCATGGGCTCCACCCTTGCCGGCGCAGCCATCAATATGATCCTTGACCCGATTTTTATTTTTGTTTTCCGTTGGGGGATGATGGGCGCGGCAGTTGCAACCGTCATCGGCCAAATCGCTACCGCAGTTCTGGCCTTGTGGTATCTCCGGAATATGAAAGTCATCAAACCGGAAAAGGAACACTATCGCCTGTCCGCGCGGGTTTGCGGCAGAACTTTGAGCTTGGGAATGACCAGCTTTTTATCCCAGATCAGTCTTGTGGCAGCGATGGCAGCAATCAACAACATGCTTCGAAAAAACGGCGCACTGGACAGCATTTTCGGGCAGGAACAGTACGCACAAATCCCCATGGCAGTTGTCGGCATTGTGATGAAGTTCTTCCAGATCGTCATCTCCATCGTCGTTGGAATGGCTGCCGGCTGCATTCCCATTGTGGGCTTCAACATGGGCGCTGGAAAAAGGCAGCGCGTGAAAGAACTGTTTACGAAGCTGTTGATTGCAGAGGCCTGCGTTGGCGGTGTCGCTCTGATTCTGGTGGAATTTTTCCCGCGGCAGCTGATCCAGATTTTTGGTGCAGCAAACGAAAGCAGCTACTACACTGCATTTGCCGTCAAAGCCTTCCGGACTTACCTGTGCATGATGATTTTTGCCTGTATTAACAAAGCTTGTTTCATTTTTCTGCAAGCCTTGGGTAAGGCAGTGGCTTCCACAGCACTGTCAATGGTTCGTGAAATCTTGTTCGGTGTGGGATTCGCGCTGCTACTTCCCGTATTCTACGGCCTGGATGGTGTCCTGTATTCCATGCCGGTGTCTGATATCCTGACATTCGTGATCGCAGTCTTTTTGATTATTGGAACCCACAAAGAATTGAATCGGAAAGGAGAACATAAATGATGAAAAACAGAGTAATTACCATCAGCCGTGAGTTTGGCAGCGGAGGCCGTACCATTGGAAAGTTGACAGCCGAGAAACTGGGTATTCCATGCTACGATGCAGAACTGATTCAAAAAATCGCACTGGAAACCGGCTTCAATGAAAGTTACATTCAAGAGGCCGGAGAATACGCGCCCGGAGGATTCCTCTCCAATGTCTTTTCCAGCCGCGCCTATGGGCCAACCAACGAAGATTACCTTTGGAAAGTCCAGTACCAGGTGATTACGGAGCTTGCGGAAAAGGAGCCTTGTGTCATCGTGGGCCGCTGCGCAGACTATATTCTCAAAGACAAAGCAGATTGTCTGAAAGTATTCATCCATGCGGACATGGATTTCCGGGCCAGGCAGATTGAGGAGGTTTACGGAGAACGGGACGTTTCTCCGGAACAGCGGCTAAAGGACAAGGATAAACGCCGGGCGGCATACCACCGTTTCTACACCAATATGAAATGGGGACAGGCCCAAAATTATCACATTACATTGGACAGCGGTAAGCTGGGCATCGAGCGCTGCGCAAAAATTCTGGCATCTCTATATTAATAAAAAATCCGGGACCTCTGAGGCAGCAGCCTCGGAAGTCCCGGGTCAATTTATTTACGATATCAGATGTTGAGCAGATCACTGTAAACCTTCAGTGCGCCGTCGCAGTCATGAGCCAGAACCTTCTTGGCCAGAATCTTGCCCAGCTGGACACCCTCCTGGTCGAAGGAGTTGACATTCCAGACAAAGCCCTGGAACATGACCTTATTCTCAAAATGGGCCAGCAGGGCGCCCACCGCCTGAGGAGTGAGCTTCTCGCCGATGATGATGCTGGAGGGACGGCCGCCATTGAACTTCTTGTTCAGATTCGTATCGTCTTTGCCGCAGGCAAAGGCCACGATCTGGGCGGCCACGTTGGCGCAGAGCTTCTGCTGGCTGGTGCTGCCCTGGATCACCACATCGGTGCCCATCTGGCTGTTACGGAAACCAACAAACTGCAGCGGAATCAGGTCAGTGCCTTGATGCAGCAACTGGTAGAAGGAATGCTGGCCGTTGGTACCGGGCTCACCAAAAATCACGGGGCCAGTGGCGTAGTGAACGGGTTCACCATAGCGGTTCACGGACTTGCCGTTGGACTCCATGTCCAGCTGCTGCAGGTGGGCCGGGAACCGGCTCAGCGCCTGGGAATAAGGCAGCACGGCGGTGGTGGGATAGCCCAGAACATTACGCTCGTAAACGCCGATCAGGGCATCCAGCATGGCGGGATTCTCCGTCAGCTTCTCATTCTTTGCCAGCTTGTCTGCCTCGGCAGCGCCATCCAGGAACTGAGCGAACACCTCTGGGCCAAAGGCCAGGGACAGCACAGCACCGCCCACGCCGGAGGAAGAGGAAAACCGGCCGCCGATATAGTCATCCATGAAGAAGGCAGCCAGATAGTCAGCGCTCTTGGCCAGAGGAGAAGTTTCGCTGGTCACTGCGATCATGTGCTTGGAGGAATCCAGACCGGCCTTGGCCAGAGCATCCTTCACAAAGGACTCGTTGGTCAGGGTTTCCAAGGTGGTTCCGGACTTGGAAACCAGAATAAACAGGGAGTGGGCCAGGTCCAGATTGCTCAGCACACCGGCTGCATCATCGGGGTCAACGTTGGAAATGAAGGCTGCCTTCATTTTCAGGGTGCCGTTGACCTTTGCCCAGTTTTCCAGAGCCAGGTAGATGGCCCGGGGGCCCAGGTCAGATCCGCCAATGCCAATCTGGCAGACGGTGGTGAACTTCTCACCGGTAGCGTTGGCAATCTCGCCGGAATGAACCTTGTTTGCAAAATCTGCAATCCGCTTCTGCTCACCCAGGTAGAACTCCCGCTTGTTCACGCCGTCAGCAACCACATCCTGGCCCAGCTGGCCGCGGCACATATGGTGCAGAACTAGACGCTTTTCACCGGTGTTGATCACTTCGCCGTTATACAGGGCGGCGAACTTCTCGGTCAGCTGTGCTTCTTTCACGAATTCGGAAAGAACAGACAGAATCTCATCGTCAACGGGTCTGGCACCATAATGAAACGCCATCCCGGCACCCATGGGAACGCTGTAGTCCCTGACCCGCTGGGCGCCGCCCTCACCGGACATCGCATCAGCCAGGTTCACCCGATTCACTCCCTGAAGCTTCTGAAAAGAAGCCAGGGAATCCATGTTTTTCCATGCAATCATGTG
>JALFGI010000294.1 GCA_022777455.1 Clostridiales bacterium
AAGTTTCGTGGCTACTTGACATTTTGAAAACATGCGCTATAATATCACTGCAAAATCAAAAACTGCATACAAGCCTTATCAAGAGTGGTGGAGGGAACGGCCCGATGAAACCCAGCAACCTGTTTTTCAAGGTGCTAAATCCGGCGGCAACGAAAGATGAGGATTCGATATAGACGCACATCGAATCTTCGGTGTGCGCTTTTTGTTTTTTCCGAAGTGAGAATGCTTGATGTGTAAAAAGAAAGGAACAAAAATGGAAAAAAGATTTTTCACCTCCGAATGTGTCACCAACGGCCACCCCGACAAGGTGGCGGACTCCATTTCCGATGCCATCCTGGATGCCTGCCTGGCCCAGGACCCCGATTCCCGGGTGGCCTGTGAGACCATGGTCACCACCGACTTCTGCCTGATCTGCGGCGAAATCACCACCAAGGCCGTGGTGGACTACCCTGGCGTGGCCCGGGAGGCCATCCGTAAAATCGGCTACATCTATGACGGCGACGGCTTCAATGCCGAAACCGTGGAGATTCAGTGCCGCATCCACACCCAGTCCGCCGACATCGCCATGGGCACCAACGACCAGGTGGGCGGCGCGGGGGATCAGGGCATGATGTTCGGCGGCGCCTGCACCCAGACCCCCGAGCTGATGCCCATGCCCATTGCCCTGTCCCGGGCACTGAGCAACCGGCTGACGGAGTGCATTCACTCCAACGACCTGCTTCGCCCCGACGGCAAGACCCAGGTCACCGTGGAATTTGACGGGCAGGGCAATGTGATCGGCGTGGACACCGTTGTGGTGTCCGTGATGCACACCGAAGAATTTGCCATGGAGGAGCTGCGCAAGTACATCACCCAGGGCGTGATTGCTCCCGTGCTGGAGCGGTATGGTTTCCGGTTGGAGGATGTGAAGCACATCTTCATCAACCCCACCGGCAATTTCGTCATCGGCGGCCCCAACGGCGACACCGGCCTCACCGGCAGAAAGATCATCGTGGATACCTACGGCGGCTATTTCTCCCATGGCGGCGGCGCCTTCTCCGGGAAGGACCCCACCAAGGTGGACCGCAGCGGCGCTTACCTGGCCCGCTACATGGCCAAGAACCTGGTCTCTGCCGGCCTGGCCACCCAGGTGCAGGTGCAGCTGGCCTACGCCATCGGCGTGGCGGAGCCTGTGTCCGTCCGGGTGGAGACCTTCGGCACCGGCCGCATTCCCGAGGAGAAGATGACCGAGCTGCTGCGCAAGACGGTGGACATGACCCCCGCCGGCATCATCCGCCGCTTCGACCTGCGCCGCCCCATCTACTCTGACACCGCTGCCAACGGCCATTTCGGCGTGGCGGACCGCCCCTGGGAGCGGACCGACCTGGCAGAGCAGCTGAAAGAGCTGGCCGGAATCTGATTACAACATATATAATAGATAACGGGAGATACCGAACAAAGCGGTACCTCCCGTTTTTTGCGCTTGGTTTCCTCTTTCAGATGGACGGAAAATTGTAATTTGGCGGGCAGTGCCCGCGGACAATGGCGCACCGGGCTGGTGTGTCATCCGGGACTCCTGGGTATCGCCCGGTAACGTTTTTGCGCAGTAAAAGTGATTTCCCATCCAATAACGGCGTGCATAAACGAATCGAGCGGTGCCCAGGAGTGTAACGACGACACACCAGCCGAGCACGCATTGGGATGAAGCGCCCTGCGCTTCAAATTATAATTTGCCGTTTGCCGAACGACAATACGCACATTGTATTATTGAATCAGTGGTTGAATTTGTTTGCCCAAAACAGCGGCATCGACGGTGGCGGGAATCATTTCAAAATGTGCAACCAGCGAGGTAGGCTTCTTTTCGGAATCATCCTGCCCGTAGGGGACGAAATAGTAGTTCTTCCGGGCCAACAGATGCCCGATGTTCTCTGCGGCTCCCGCAAGCCCATCGTTGGTGGAGATGGCCACCACCACCGGCCGCCCGTTTCGCAGGTGGCTTTTGGCCGCCATGGTCACTGGGGTGTCCGCAATGCTGTGGCTGAGCTTTGCCAGGGTGTTGCCGGTGCAGGGGGCAATCACCAGAACGTCCAGCAGCTTTTTCGGCCCGATGGGTTCGGCGGCAGCAATGGTCTGAATCACATCCCTTCCGCAGATTTCCCGGGCCCGGGCAATAAAGTCCGATGCCTTGCCAAAGCGGCTGTCCGTGGAAGCGGAAACGGCGGAAAAGATGGGATAGACCGTATGCTCCCTTGCCAGCTGCTCCATCATTGGGAACACCTTTGCAAAAGTGCAAAATGACCCGCACATTGCAAATCCGATATTCATCATGTATCCTCCCCGATCAGGCGGAGAATGGTATCCGCCATCAATTGTCCGGCGCTTTCCGGCGTGAGCATTCCCGGCAGCCCACCTGCCCGGATGACATCCTCTCCTTCGATGCCTGGCTGGGAGGCCAGATCGATTTTCAGGCAGCTTTCGTTTTGACAGGCCAG
>JALFGI010000308.1 GCA_022777455.1 Clostridiales bacterium
ATGTCACAGCCGAGTTATAATTGAAGCATAACGCCGGGCAGAAATTGACCCACGCCTAAAGAACAGCTATCTTAAAAGTGTGTCGAATACTTTTAGGAGGATAGCTGAATGATTAGGAGTGGGCTAATACTCATGATAAAAGAATCAGCCTCAAAAGGCAAGAGCGCTTATGCAATCAGCAAAGAAATCGGTGTGTCGGAAAATACGGCACGCAAGTATATGACTCAGCCTGCAAAGCCGCATGGCCTCGCGGGCATAAAGAAAGGCTCTAAGCTGGATCCATATAAGCCATATCTCCACGAGCTCATGGATTCCGGCATCTACAATTGTGTTGTTCTGTACGGATATCTGAAAGAAAAGGGATACGATGGAGGAATGTCCATTCTGAAGGAATATGTCCATCCGTATCGTCCGCCTCGCCAAATGCCGGCAGTACAGCGATTTGAAACCGTTTCTGGAAAACAGGCACAAATGGACTGGGGTATCTGTCAGTACACAGATCCGGAGGGCCACATCCACAAAGTGCCAGCTTTTGTTATGATATTGGGACATTCTCGTGCAAAATATGTGGAATTCACCACTCGTTGTGACTTGCACAGTCTGGAGCGATGTATAGTGAATGCGTTCAATTACTTTGGCGGCGTTCCTAATGAGATTCTCACCGACAATATGAAGACGGTCGTTGTTGGCCGAGAGGCCGGTAAGGTGATCTGGAACACGCAGTTTTCCGACTTTGCCGTAGATATTGGCTTCGTTCCCAAGGTTTGCCGCGTGCGAACGCCGCAAACAAAAGGCAAGGTGGAACGACTGGTCCGGTATGTAAAAGAAAATTTCTTTCCCGGAAGGCACTTTACAGATCTGAACGATTTGAATCTGCAGGTGTTGAACTGGTGCCGTAATGCAGATTCTAAAACGCATGGCACCACCGGAAAGATTCCCTTGACCGAGTTAGCATCTGAGCATCTCCAACCACTGCCGGAGCAGATGGTATTAGACCGCTACCGCTGGGAGACGAGAACCGTTACAAGAGAGGGCCTGGTAAGCTTTGACGGTATCCGCTATGGAGTACCATGGCAATACAGCGGTAAAGAAGTACAGGTCCGGCTTTATAAAGGCAATCTGGAAATCTACTACAATGAGATCCTGCTGGCAAAGCATCCGGCACAGCACCGGGCAGGTAATATCGTCTGGCTGCAGGGACAGTACAGAGGTCTTGCGGAGCGGCACGGTATTGCGGTACCAAATACCATGGCTTTCCGCACCACTACGCAGGTAGAGGTACGAGAATTGAGCATCTATGACCAGTTGCTGGGAGGTGTCCACAATGGTTGATCTGGAACACGCCCGTGCATTGCTGGAGGATATGGGACTACATACTGCAGCAGAGCTGTTAGATGCCCAAGCCGAAAAGTCTATGCATGGACAGCACACCTATGTGCAGTTTCTCAACGAACTGCTGACCAGTGAACAGCAGGAGCGAAAAAGGAAAAGTGAGGAAACTCGTTTAAAGCTGGCCAAGCTTCCGAACCGAAAGACTCTTGATGAGTTTGATTTTTCGTTTCAGCCCAGCATTGACAAACGGCAATTCGATGAACTGCAGACACTGGCTTTTGCCGCCAGAAGCGAGAATGTGATCTTATTAGGTCCCCCGGGTGTTGGCAAAACACATCTTGCCGTAGGGTTGGCATTAAAGGCGCTGGAGGCGGGACTGGTAGTCTATTACACCACATTGCCGCATCTGATTGCCGACCTGAAAAAGGCACAGGAGCAGAACCGCCTGGAACGGCGTTGGCGGGTATATCTCCGGCCCGCCGTGCTTGTAATTGATGAAGTGGGCTATATGCAGCTGAGTCGACAGGAAGCCGAACTGCTGTTTCGCCTGATCTCAGAACGATATGAGCACGGCAGTATTATCCTAACCAGCAACAAGTATTTCAGTGACTGGGGCGAGCTGCTCAGCGACAATGTTCTGGCCACGGCGTTGCTAGACAGGCTGCTGCACCATGCGCAGGTGATTAACATCCGTGGGCAGACATACAGGCTACGCGACCGCCTGAAAGCCGGCGTCCTGCCGGTTCCGGCTGCCGAGATTCCGGCGAATATGTAACCGGCGTGAAGGTACTCGGCGTTTTATCTCGGCGATACAATTTCGGCGTTTCGGTCATTTTGAAGTGACCCCAAAAAGTTAGACAAATATTTTTAGCGCAAATTGTTCAAGCAGCCGAAAGGGCTTGCTGTCTGTGAATTGCAGGCGGCAAGCCCTTTAGCTTTGCCTTGAT
>JALFGI010000010.1 GCA_022777455.1 Clostridiales bacterium
CAGCCTGATTTACCATACCAGCACCGGCGACCTGGAAGCTTACGGAAAGCTGTCCAGTCTGGAAGCTGACGAGCGCTTCCGCAATTTCCTGCGGGTATCCCCCAGACATCTGGTGAATTGCAGGTTAATCTCCTCTGTTCAAGAGGATTCCCTGGTGGTCAATGGCGTGAAGCTGCCCATTTCCCGCCGACGGAGGAAGGAATGTCTGGAAAAAATGGCGGAAATTCTGGGAGGAGTGTGTTTCTGATGTGGTACATTAACAGTTTTCATATTCAGATTTTGATAATCGAGCTGCTGTTTTGCATCCGTCTGCCGAAACGGCGGTGGTTCTGGCAGCGGCTGCTGACTGCGTCCGCTGTGTATCTTGCCCTGCCTGCTGTGGTGCCCGGGGGCTTCTTTGCACCATTTCTGTCGATTGGATGGTTTACTTTCGGCTTCCTGGTGATGCTGGTGTTTTCCGGTGGCCTGCTCTGGCTGTGCTTCCGGATAAACGCGCGTCAGCTGATTTTCTACTGCTGCATCGCCCATACGCTTCAGCATATGGTGCACTGCCTGTATCGGATTACCTGTGTAGCTTTTCCTGTCTCCTTTGCGGTTGGACAGATTTTCCAGCTGCTCTATCTGGTCGTCACTTGTGTCATTGTGGAAAGAATGCTCCGCAACCACTTCGGCGGAAGCGAGATCGTCGATATACAGAATAATTATCTGCTGTCCTTTGCCATGGTTTCCACCTTGGTGGTTTACGGAATCAGCTTTTGGGCCAGCGCGGTTGAGCGGGAGACAGTGGGACTGCATTTTTTCGATTTCTTCTCTTGTCTGCTGCTGGTTATCATCCTGCTGGACTTGTTCCGCATTCGCCGGGCGGAGCGTGAGCAGATCATTATGGAGCGGCTGCTGCACCAGGAACAGGAGCAGCACAATATCAGTCGGGCAACCATTGACGTGATTAACCGAAAGTGTCACGATCTTCGGCATCAGATTGCCGCACTGCGGCATATGAATGAGGAAGAGCAGGAAAAGAGCATCGGAGAGCTGGAAAAAGCGGTGATGATTTACGACAGCTTTCCCAAAACCGGAAACAAGGATTTGGACATTGTGCTGACTGAAAAGGGCCTGCTGGCAGAGAAGCAGCATGTGACTGTGCGGTGTATCGTTGACGGTGAGAAGCTTTCCTTCATGGCATTGGAGGATATGTATTCCCTGATGGGAAACGCCCTCGACAATGCCATCGAGGCAGCCAGTGCCGAAGGAAAAGAAAGCCGGCGGATTGTTACCCTTTACCTCGCGGCAAAGGGAAATTTCCTGTCCATTCATGTGGAAAACCCCTGCGCGAGGGAACCGCTGTTTCGGGATGGCATCCCGATTACCAGCAAGGCGGATACAGATTACCACGGATACGGTATGCGCAGTATGCGCTTTCTGTGTGAAAAGTATGGCGGTGTGTTGACAACGGAATGGGAGGATGGCGTATTTCTTCTGAACATGCTGTTCCCAATCGCAGAAGAGAAGACATCTTGATATTTCAAAGGGTGCAGTTCATGAGGCTGCACCCTTTTCGTGATTGTAGACAGTTGTGTGTGATAGATTTTGTGCAGAATAGCCAGAACAATACGACGAATTCATGAAAAAAGCGGCGACTTGACCGAACACGGCGAAAAATCGACCACTTACGAAGAAAATCTACAAATCCTCCTTCGGGTCATATAAAATGATGAAGAATCCGATGGGGTTCCCCCATAAAAAACAAGGAGGAGATATCGTGAGGAACACAAAATTGTGGTCAGGTCTGACCTCGGTCTTTGCTGTCATTCTTGTGGTGGCAATGATCGGCAACACTTTGGCCGGAGCAAATGCAAGCTACATCAACAACATGCTGGATATCAGCACCGCAAGAGTTGTTGAAACCGCGAATGCTCCGACAGACACTACCTATTACAAGAGCCAGTTCGGCGCATTCGATGATGCTGAGGCCCAGGAGAAAGCAATCGCTGCTGCCCTGGAGCAGAATATCAACGAGATGCGCGAGGGTGCTGCACTGCTGATGAACAACAACAATGCACTGCCTATGGCCGATGCCGTCCGCATTTCCGTCTTTGGTCATGGTGCGGTTGACCCTGCTTACCAGGCAAATTCTGCAGGTACCAAGGTCAAGAACGGCAGCATCAATTCCATCGACCTCAAGACCGCTCTGGAGAACCAGGGCTTTGTGGTCAACGAGGCTCTGTGGAAGGGCCTGCAGGAAGGCACTGCAGCCCGCGGCGTTATGAAGGAGACCTTTGGCGGCATGGCTATGGCTGTTACCGGTTCCGCTGCCGGTACCGAGGAGAATGCAGCCTTCTATGAAGCCTACACCGACACCTTCGAGGATTATAACGATGCAGCAATCGTGGTGTTCACCCGAGAGGGCGCTGAGGGTACCGACCTCATCATGCAGGACGTGGACGACGAGGGCGGCGTGTCCGGCCACATCAGCGCCATGGCACTGCACAAGAACGAGCGCGACCTGCTGGAGCTGGTTCGTGCAAACTTCGACAAGGTCGTCGTCCTGCTGAACAGCCCCAACCAGATGGAAGTCCACGAAATCAAGGAATACGCTGATGCCATCCTGTTCATCGGCTATCCCGGCCATCAGGGCTTCACCGGTGTTGCTGAAATTCTGAAGGGCACCGTGAACCCCTCCGGCAAGCTGGTGGACACCTATGCAACCAGTTCTCTGTCCGCTCCTGCCGTTGTGAACTCTGGCACCGATACCCCGAAGTTTGCCAATGTGGATCAGATCAATGCTACCATTGGTGAGGATGAGCGTGCAGAGTATCTCTCCTTCCAGGCAGAAAACATTTACATTGGTTACCGTTATTACGAGACCCGCTATGCCGACTGTGTCATGGGCAAGGGCAATGCCGCTTCCAATGTCGGTGCACTGCCCGGTGCTGCTGCATGGAATTACGCAGACGAAGTCCAGTATCCCTTCGGTTTCGGCCTGAGCTACACCACCTTCGAGCAGAAGCTGGACAAGGTGACCGTCGGTGAGGACACCATCACCGCCCAGATTACTGTGAAGAACACCGGCAGCGTCGCCGGTAAGAGCGTTGTTCAGCTCTATGCCCAGACTCCCTACGATAAGTACGAAATCGAGCACGGCGTGGAGAAGTCCGCCATTGCCATCGTCGGCTATGGCAAGACCGGTATGCTGAATCCCGGTGATTCCGAAACCATAACCATCACCGTGGATAAGTACCTGCTGGCAAGCTATGATGTGACTGCCCACGATGGGGAGGGCGGCTACATCCTGTCGGGCGGCGATTACTTCCTGGCCATCGGCGACGACTGCCACGATGCTCTGAATAACGTCTTGGCGACCCAGGGCTACACCACCCAGAACGGCATGACTGCCGAGGGTGCCAAGGAAAAGAGCTTCCAGTGGAAGGAAGACTTCAACGATGAGAAGTACCGCAACGGCGAAAACGGCGTGCCTGTCACCAACCAGTTTGCCGACTGCGACCTGAACTACTGGGTGCCCGGCGCAGGCACCTACCTGACCAGAAATGACTGGGCAGGCACCTTCCCTGTCAAGCAGACCACCGTGGAAGCTACCGCTGAAATGATGGATATTCTGGACGGCGAATGGTATGTGAAGCCTGAGAATGCACCAAGCTTCGCAGAAATCGCCTCCAACTTCGGCGTGGACAGCGGCCTGAATCTGGCTGTAATGAAGGATATTCCTCTGTCCGATACCGAAACCTGGGACAAGTTCATCTACCAGCTCAATGTGGAGGATCTGCCCAACGCCACTGCCGAGAGCTTCTCCTGCCCCGCTGTTGGCGATCTGTCTCCCTCCTTCGCTGTCGGTGACGGCTGCGATTCCGTGGGCGGCAAGTATCCCATCCCCGTGACTGTGAATGGTGAGGAAGTCACCGTTCCCACCACCCGTTACTGCTCCAACCCCATTATGACCGGCACCTTCAACGATGAGATCATCGCAAACCGCGGCACCATGCTGGGCGAGGACGGTATGTGGTCCAAGTTTATGATCAACTACAACTTGGGCAACGACCTGCACCGCACCCCCTTCGGCGGCCGTAACTTCGAGTATATGTCCGAGTGCCCCACTATGAACTATCTGGCCGGTGCTGTTGAGGTCGAGGCCATGCAGAAAACCGGCTCCAACGCCGCTCCCAAGCATTTTGTGGGCAACGACCAGGAATTCTACCGCGATGGTGTCTGCTGCTTCTTCAACGAGCAGGCATTCCGTGAGGGCAACCTCCGTGCCTTTGAAGGCTCTGTCCGCAAGGCAAATGCCGGTGGTATCATGCAGTCCTTCTCCCGTCTGGGCCTGAAGTGGAACTCTTCCAGCTATGCACTGAATACCCTGGTTCTGAGAAACGAATGGGATTGGCACGGTGCCATCGATACCGACGCAGCTCCCTGCTTCGGCGAGTATGTCGATGGCGGTTTCCGTAACCATGCAGCAGAGGTCCTGGACGCCGGTACGCAGGAATGGTGTCTGGACGGCGTTGCCGGTCATGGCAACTGGGTTCTCAACAAGGCAAAGGAGACCGACGATGGTCATCTGCTGAACCTGCTGAAGGAAGCTGCCATCAGCTGGGAGTACGCCATCAGCCGCTCCGTCATCACCAACGGTTACAGCTCCACTGCTGTGATTGAGCACATCACCCCCTGGTGGCAGACTGCCATCACCGTAACCGAAATCAGCTCCGGCGTTCTGGCTGTAGCATGCTTTGCGCTGCTGGTTGCTGCCAAGCTGAAGAAGAAGGAAAACTGAGGAAGGAGAAAAGACCATGAAAAAATTGTCTGTTGGTAAGTGGATGTCTGTGATTACCTGCGCTCTGGCTGTGGTCACCTTCATCATGCTGCTGATTTACGGCGCCCAGGGCGGCATTGTCCATCCCGCAGCCTACGCTGCGCTGGCTGTTGCCGCGCTGCTGGAAGCCGCTGCCCTGCTGGGCGAAAAGAGCTGGACTGATTTTACCGGTATCATCGCTGCTGCTGCACTGGCATTTGTGCTGATGCGCGTGTTCTCCGATGGTATTTGGAACATTGCCGAGGCTATGAACGGCATCAAGATGGTGGGCATCCCTGAGCTTGCCGGAATGAACTATCAGTTGGCAGGCGTGAACCTGGCCGCTGTCGTGACTGCCATTGCAGCCAACTTTATGAAGAAGTAATCTCTTACACTCCCTTTGGGGCAGCAGTACTGCTTATGGCTGCTGCCCCGCTTTTACTACGAACATTCGATCATACAATGATCTTTCGCATATTAATTGATACGATGATGAGGAGAAAATGAAATGAGAAGCACATCCTTTCATGAGAACTGGTTTGTTCGTCATGTGGAAGAAACCGGATTGGGCACTCCGGTGACGCTGCCCCACGATGCCATGCTCTCGGAGCCCCGCACGGCAATTGCCGAGGGCGGACTGAATGTCAGCTGGTTTGAGGGCCGGGACTACGTTTATACAAAAACCTTCACGGTTTCGGCAGAACAGCTTGAGCAGCATAATGTACTGGAATTTGAGGGTGTTTACCGCAAGGCGGAAGTATTCATCAACGGTCAGCGGGCGGCTTTTCGTCCTTATGGCTACACCAATTTCTATGTGGAGCTGGATGCCTTCCTCCGTGCCGGGGAAAACACCATCGAGGTCATCGCCCGGAACGCCGATCAGCCCAATTCCCGGTGGTATTCCGGGGCGGGTATTTATCGCCCGGTGAAGCTGTGGACTTCTCCCAAGGCACATATTGAACTGAACGGTGTCAGAATCCGCACCGTCTCCATTGACCCTGCCGTGGTGGAAGTAAGGGTGAGTACCTCCGTCCCCGGCACGGTCAAGGTGCAGATTCTGGATGAAAAGAAGGAAATTGCCTGTGTCAGCGGTGAGGGCACCATGAACATCACCATCCCCGATGCCAGGCTGTGGAGCGTGGATCACCCCAATCTCTATGCCGCGCGAGTGACCTTCGGCGAGGATGTGGCGGAGGAGACCTTCGGCATCCGCACCCTGACCTGGGGCAAGGACGGCATGAAGATGAACGGGGAGAGGATCATCCTCCGGGGTGCCTGCATCCATCATGACAATGGATTGCTGGGTGCCGTCTGCCATCCCGACGCGGTGGAACGGAAGCTCAGGATTCTGAAAGAAAACGGCTACAATGCCATCCGCTCCGCCCACAATCCCTGCTCCAAAGCGGCATTGGAGGTCTGCGACCGGATCGGCCTGCTGGTGATGGACGAGTACATCGACCACTGGTACATCCACAAGACGATGCACGACTATGTAGAATTCTTCGACACCTTCTGGAAGCAGGACATGGCGGACATGGTGGAAAAGGACTACAACCACCCCAGCGTGATTCTCTATTCCACCGGCAACGAGGTGGCTGAGACCGCCCAGCCCAAGGGCATTGCCCTGGCCAAGGAGATGACGGATTTTCTGCATACCATGGACGACACCCGCCCGGTGACCTGCGGCATCAATATCTTCTTCAATTTTCTGAATTCCATTGGCTTTGGTCAGTATTCCGATGAAAAAGCCGCCAAGGAAGCCGAACGTGCTGCCAAAGCAAAAGCCGAAGGCAAGAAGGCAAAGGAAAGCGCCACCGGCTCCAAATTCTTCAATGATATGGCAGGGCTGCTGGGTGCCGATTTCATGAAGATCGGAGCGACCCTCCATGGCAGTGATGTGACCACCCGCGCCGCCTTTGCCAATATGGACATTGCAGGCTATAACTACGGAGAAAAGCGCTACAAGAAGGATTTGAAAAAGTACCCCGATCGGCTGATTCTGGGCAGCGAGACCTTCTGCTTCGATGCCTACAAGTTCTGGGAGCTGGCAAAGGAAAATCCCAGACTCATTGGTGATTTTGTCTGGGCGGGTATGGACTATCTGGGCGAGGTCATGGTTGGCTCCTGGGAATACAGCGAGTATGCCAAGAACTTCAATGCTGGCCTGGGCTGGATGAGCGCCGGCAGCGGCCGGATCGATTTGACGGGCAAGCCCCTGGGAGAAGCCCTCTACACCAAGGTCGCCTTTGAACTGGAAAAAGGCCCCTTCATCGCAGTGCGCCCCCTCTGCCACGCCGAAAACCGCCATTCTCCCTCTGCCTGGAAGATGACCAATGCCATGCAAAGCTGGTCCTGGCGGGGCTGGGAAGGGAAGAAAGCCCATGTGGAGGTCTATGCCAGAGCCGCAGAAGTGGAGCTGCTGCTGAACGGCAAGTCCGTGGGCAGAAAGAAGATGAAAAACGACTGCCTGTTCCATTTCCATGTACCCTATGAAAACGGCACGCTGGAAGCGGTTTCCTATGATGCAAGCGGCAGAGAAATCGGCAGAAACGCCCTGACCACCGCCGGAGAGGAAACCATGCTTCGTGCCGTTCCCGAAAAGGAAACCGTGGAAAAAGGGCATCTTTGCTTTATTCGTCTGCAATATACGGACAAGAACGGAACGGAAAAGCCCACTGAGCGGGGGATTCTGGACGTAACCGTGGAGGGCGGCAAGCTGGTGGGCCTTGGCTCTGCCTGCCCCTATTATGAGCTGAGCTATCTGGACTCCAAGTGCGACACCTATTACGGCGAGGCCATGGCCATTGTGGAGGCAGGAGAAGCTGGCGCTGTGATCCTGACTGCTACAGATGGCAAACAGACGGCAAAGGCAGTCGTCACGGTTCTATAAATAAAAAATGGAATTTGGAAGAAGAATCTGTTCAACACTGGATGCGCTATGGCATAATGCTTTCGCGCCGGTGCGAAAAATACCGACAACGCCTTGGGAGAATGGGCGTGAACTTCTGCATATTCCCTATGGGGAAACGTCAGAAAACCAGTATCTGGATTTGTATTTACCGGATAGCGGTGAGAAGCTTCCCTTGCTGGTATTGATTCATGGCGGCGGATTTGTATTTGGAGATTCACAGACCCGGCAGGTTCAGTGGATGTATCGCTATTTTCGCCAACATGGATATGTATGTGCTTCGGTCAACTATCGACTGGCACAGGAAGCACCCTGGCCTGCTGCCATTGCGGATGTGAAAGCGGCAATCCGTTATCTGCGGGCAAATGCGGATGACTACGGAATCGATGCCGGGCGGATTGCGGTTTGGGGAGAATCTGCCGGAGGATATCTTGCGGCAATGGCTGCTGTGTCAGAGGATGACGCATTCAACGAAATGCAGCTTGTTCACCGGGGAACGGAATCGGTTTCCGCAAAGGTGCAGGTGCTGGTTGATTACTACGGTGTTTCGGATTTTGGCGATAAGTCAGTGGATTTTACCCGGAATGGAATTGCGGGATGGCTTGTTCGTCTGGCAAATCGGTGGCTGACAATTCCGGAATTGGCAGAGGGGCATTTCAATAGCGTGGATGATTTTTTCATCAGAAAGCCCTATGACGCAATTCCTGAAAATGAGGCCGATGTGTATTGCCCTGCAGGCTACATAAATAAACTGGATATTGGGTTGTTAAAAGTCATTCTTGTTCATGGTGAATCTGATATCACAGTTCCGGTGCAGCAAACCAGAAGATTGGAAAATGCGTTTTCTGCTCAGATCGGGGAGAAAAACGTGTTCGCCGTCTATCCGCATCCGTGTAAACATGCCGATGATCGGCTGTATTCCGACAGTTTCCTTGAAACGATAGAGGAAAAATTGAATTGTTTTCTCAATATAAGTAGATGATTTTGTGAGGAATTGGTTTAAAATGCTTTCTTATGAAAAGGCAAAAGACAAAGTGGCAGAAAATGACTTTCTGCGCACGATGCAGTGGCTGTATTGCTGTGATGCAAAATCTGCTGCAGATTTCGCAAATCGGTATCTGCATTTGCTGAACCGGCTGGACGAAGCCTTTGGCAAACATACCGAAGCCGCCCTGTTCAGTGCTCCCGGCCGAACGGAAATCGGCGGCAACCACACGGACCACCAGCACGGCAGAGTGCTGGCAGGCTCCGTTAACATTGATATGATTGCGGCGGTTGCGCCCAACGGTAAAAACGAAATCTGTGTGCAAAGCGAAGGATATCCGTTGTGCGTCATGGATTTGAAGGACCTGGAAAAACGAGCAGAGGAGGAAAACACCACCACTGCCATCATCCGCGGCACCTGTGCCGCTTATAAAGCCAGAGGGGCTAAGCTGGGAGGTCTGGATATTTACATTGCTTCCAACGTTCCCAAGGGCAGCGGCGTTTCCTCCAGCGCTGCCTTTGAGGTGCTGCTGGGAACCATCCTCAATGAGCTGTTTCTGGGTGACAAAAAGGTTACTCCCATTGAGATTGCCCAGATTGGTCAATGGGTGGAGAACGTCTACTTCGGCAAGCCCTGCGGCCTGATGGATCAGATGGCATCCAGCGTAGGCGGTGTGGTTGGTATCGATTTTGCCGATCCTGCCAACCCCATTGTTGCCAAGGTGGATTTTGATTTGGCTAAGGCGGGATTTGCGCTGTGCATTCTGGATTCCGGCGCTGACCATGCAGACCTGACCGATGAATATGCCGCCGTTCCCGCAGAGTGCAAAGCGGTTGCAAAGCTGTGCGGCGGGGAAGTGCTGCGGGATGTGCCCTATGACGTATTTCTGAAGCATATCCCGGAGTGCCGCAGGCGCTGCTCTGACCGGGCGATTCTGCGGGCATTCCACTTCTACGCAGATAACGAGCGGGTTACACAACAGGTAAGTGCCCTGGTCAGCGAGGACTATGATGAATTTCTTCATTTGGTGAATGAATCTGGGCACAGCAGCTGGGAGCTTCTGCAAAATGTAACTCCTGCCGGTGCCGTTGCCCAGCAGGCTGTTGGGTTGGCACTTGCCATGGCAAAGGCAGCACTGCATGACAAGGGAGCTGTCCGGGTACATGGCGGCGGCTTTGCCGGAACGGTGCAGGCCTTTGTGCCACTGGACATGGCTGCACAATTCAAACAGGAAACAGAAGCTGTACTGGGAGAAGGAAGCTGCCATATTATGGCCATCCGCCCGGTAGGCGGTATCCGCTTGGTATAAGGAGATGTGCATATGATGAACAATGCGATTGAACAATTGGTTTCCTATGGCTTGAAGAAGGAACTGATTCAGCCTGAGGATGCCGTTTTTGTCCGCAACCAGCTTCTGATGACCATGGGACTGGATGAATTCGTGCCCTGCGGGAGCGGGGAAGCGCTTCCGCTCCCTGAAATTCTGGGCATTCTCACCGAGAATGCGGTGCAGCGGGGAATCTGCGATGACAACAGCACTGCCCGGGATTTGTTCGACACCAAACTCATGGGCTGCCTGACCCCCTGGCCCAGCACGGTGCGCAGCAGCTTTGTAAGCCTGTACAAACAGCGTGCGGAGGCGGCAACGGACTGGTATTATCGGTTCAGCCAGGACACCAACTACATTCGCCGGGATCGCATCGCCAGAGATGTGAAGTGGGTCACCCCCACTGCCTACGGCGATCTGGACATCACCATCAATCTTAGCAAACCGGAAAAAGACCCCAAAGCCATCGCCGCAGCCAAAAATGCCCCCCAGTCCGGCTACCCCAAGTGCCAGCTTTGTGTGGAGAATGAGGGCTATGCCGGCCGGATGAACCACCCTGCCCGGGAAAACCACCGGGTCATTCCCGTCACCATCAACGAAAGCCCATGGTGTTTGCAGTACAGCCCCTATGTCTATTACAATGAGCACTGCATCGTGTTCAATCAGCAGCATACCCCCATGAAGATTGAGCTTGCAACCTTCCGCAAGCTGCTGGATTTTGTCAAGCAGTTCCCCCATTATTTTGTGGGCTCCAATGCCGACCTGCCCATTGTGGGCGGCAGCATTCTCAGCCATGACCACTTCCAGGGCGGACGCTATATCTTCGCCATGGAGAAGGCACCCTTGGAGAAGGAATGGACGTTCCCCGGCTTCTCCGATGTGAAGGCCGGTATTGTCCGCTGGCCCATGAGCTGCATCCGCCTGAAAAGCCCGGATGACAGCCGCCTGGTGGAGCTGGCAGGCAGGATTCTTGCGGCATGGCGGGGTTATTCCGATCCGGATTGCTTCGTTTTTGCCCAGACGGACGGCCAGCCCCACAACACCATTACCCCCATTGCCCGGAAGCGGGGGGAGAATTACGAGCTGGATTTGGTACTGCGCAACAACATCACCACACCGGAGCACCCAATGGGTGTCTATCATCCCCATGATAAGCTGCACCACATCAAGAAGGAAAACATCGGCCTGATTGAGGTGATGGGTTTAGCCGTCCTGCCCAGCCGCCTGAAAGGGGAAATGGCAGAGCTGGCGAAGGCACTGGTGCAAAAAACGCCGGTCAGCCAGTACAGCCAGAACATTGTCAAGCACGCTCGGTGGGCACAGGAGATTCAGAGCAGGTACACCATCACTGCCGACAACGTGGAGGAAATCCTCCATAAAGAGATCGGCCAGGTGTTTGCCGAAGTCCTGGAGGATGCCGGTGTGTATAAGATGGATCAACAGGGAAGAGCGGGCTTTGTCCGCTTCCTTGCCAGTGTGAAATAAGGAGATGGAATCATGGCAATTTTGGTTTCCGGCGGTGCCGGAGATATTGCAGAATGCTGGGCAGACTCCGGCAAAGCCGAGAAAGAGCTGGGCTGGAAAGCCGAGTACGGCATTGAGGATATGTGCGCACACAGCTGGAACTGGCAGAGCAAAAACCCCGACGGCTACCAGGAGGTATAACAAATGGCAAATAGAGAAAACGGATTCTGGAACAACCCTCTGACAAAATCGGCAATTACTACCCCGGAGGTAAAGCTGCCGGAGATGCTCATCGGCTACTTCATCGGACCCTTCGGCGCCATGCTGTCCTCCGGCATTTTCACCAGCTTCCTGCAGGCTTATTTGGGCGATGTGCTGGGGTTGGACGCCGGATTCCTGTCCGTGCTGCAGCTGGTGTCCACGATTCTGATTGTTGCAGCCAATCTCATTGTAGGACAGCTGATTGAGCGCACTCACAGCCTTGCCGGAAAGGCCCGTCCTTGGATTCTGCTGTCGGCCCTGACGCTCTCCATTGCCAGCGTGCTGATGTTCGTGATTCCCTTTGAGGGAACTGCCCGGTATGTGTGGATTGCCATTGCTTATAACCTTTACTATGCTGTGGCGTACCCCATCTACAATACCGCCAACTCCACCATGATCCCCGTCTCTACCCGGGATAGCGGCAAGCGCAGCGCTCTGGCTTCCATGACCAATGTGGCGGGGCTGGGTGTCATGGGTGCCGGCTCCATGGTGTTTCCCATCCTGGTTGCCAACGTGCTGACCTATGAGCCTGCCAACCAGGTGCGCTGGCTGATCTCCATGGCTGCCATCGCCATCTTCTCTGCACTGACCATGTATCTGCAATTTCTGTTCACCCGGGAGCGGGTCACCGAAGAGCTGATCGGGCGGGAGAGCACGGAGGAGAAAAAGACTGCCTCCATGGGCGAGCAGCTGAAGGCTGTCACCGCCGAAAAGTGGTGGTGGATCGTGATTGTCTTCTATCTGAGCTTCCAGTGGGCCGGTGCGGTAAAGAACGGTTCCATGGTCTATTTCTGCCAGAATGTGCTGAACGATACCACGGGTACTGCCCAGTCCCTGCTTGCCATTCTGGGTGCGATTCCCATGGCCATTGCTGCGGTTTTTGTGGTTCCCATCGCCAACAAGTTCAGCAAACGGCTGCTGTGCTGCGTGGGCATGGCGGTTGGTACCCTGGGCGGTGTCATTGCCGGAATGGGCGGCAGCAATCTGGTTGTAGTGGGACTGGGCATTGCCTTGAAGTGCCTGGGCTCCTCCCCTGCCTGCTACCTGATTCTGGCCATGCTGGCGGATGTCATCGACCATGTGGAATACAAAACCGGAATCCGTACCGACGGACTGACCATGTCCATCTATTCCTCCCTGATGGTGGCGGCGACCCCCATCGGCGGTGCCATCATCCAGGCATTGAACGCTCTGATGCCCATTACCACCGCCTCTTCCGTCAACTACATCTGGATTGAGACGGTTGCCTATGGCATCTGCGCCGTGCTGATCCTCTTCTTCAATGTGGAGAAAAATCTCAGCCAGGAACAGGCGGCAATCGCTGCCCGAAAAAAATGAACACACAAAAAGCAGGCACCGGGGAAACGGCAAAAATTTCCATAAAAACGGCGAATGAGCGATACCAGCTTCTCCTACAGCGATCTGAAAGCCGATGAAACTTCCGTTGCCTTCACCTGCGGTGACTGCGGTAGCGTGTACGGCTCCAAGGTGTGGCACTCCAACGACAAGTACCGTCGTGTCATCTGGCAGTGCAACAACAAATTCAAGAATGAAACCAAATGCGCCACGCCCCATGTGGATGAAACCACCCTGAAAGAACGATTCCTCCGGGCGCTCAGCCAGTATATGGCCGACCCGGAGGAACGTATTGAAGGGCTGCGGTATGTGCAGAAATCCATGACCGATACAGATTTCATAGACGCAGACATCGAAAAGGCAGAGCGTAACCTGGAACGGCTCTCCGCTATGGTGAGAAGCTGCATTATGCTGAATGCCTCCGCCACCCTGACGGAAGAAGCATACAGGCAGCAATATTCAGATTTGACCCGGCAGTATGAAGAAAAGAAAGCGGCATATGAATCCCTGCTGGAACGGAAGAAAGCCATGGAAGCCACAGCCATGATTTTCAACGGCATTCTGTTCCGGTTGACGGAATTGGAGGAAATTCCGATAGACTTCGATGAAGCGCTGTGGAATACCCTGGTGGATCATGTGACGGTGTATGCGGATGAGCGGATCGTGTTTACCTTCATGGATGGGACGGAGATTATGGAAATGGTATGAAGAGTATCAGGTGGTTTCATGGTAGTGTAATTGAACGATAACCCATAATTGAACGATAGGAATGCCGTTTTTCCACTCGAAAAACCACGCAGCCCCCATCGTCAATATGCCACAAAACAGAAAAGTTGGAATTACCCTCATTTAACGGTATAATTCCAACTTTTTCTTGCTATAAAAAGAGAATTACCTGACTTGACACTGTATCAAATCAGGTAACTTATCTGGGGTATGGAAAGTTGATACAATGCACTACCAGAAAAGAAATGCACCACGTCAAACTGCATGCCCTGAGAAAACAGAGCATGCAGTTTTTTCTCAGCTTTCGCTCAGTCCCTGGAAGACAGGAATCGACAAATCGGGAGACATCATCAGATATACTTCACTTCCAAACAGTTGGCAGTAACCCAGGCCATCATACTGCCCCCGGAAAACCACACCGTATTCATCGGAGTTGGTATACTCGCTGTTCATCAACAGGCCGTCATATTTTTCGTCGTTCATGTGAATATTCAAGGTTTCATAGGCGATCCACATGGCGCTTACATAGCGGTTCAGGATTTCCATATCCGAAAAATCATTTGTGTCACAACCCAGGGTTATGATCCAAGGGTACTTGGGATCAACCGGTGAAATTTGAAAGTGGACCTGAATCACGCTTTTTCCCTGCTCCGTCAACTCCACCACGTAAGTACTTTCGCTGCACAGGTCCTCCCGCTCGATCACGCCGAAATGATAGCCCTCGTCCTCCAGATTGGCCAGGTACAGCGTCAGCAGCTGGTTGAGGTGTATATGAATAAAGCCATCGGAATATCGCTCATAGTCATCAGGCCACATTCTCCGAATTGATGAGATGTATGCCTGGTCCGGCACATAGTGGTCGAACATTCCCATGAACAGATTCTTCTTTTCTCCGGATGTACTCTCGAGCCGGATGACAGCGGCTCCATTGGAGCCATCCGCTGCGACGTAAATCGGCAACCCGGTAACCAGCAGGCTGATTACCAGCAGAAGCAGGGTCAGCCTGATGCTGAAGGCTCTTGTTTTCATAAGCGTATTCGTCCTTTCGAATTTTTCAGCATTAAATGCTGACCCAAATTGCCGGGCGGACCACGCCGCGATCGCTTTCCACATGGCCGCCCTCATAGTCCATGGTGCCGTCGCTGTTGACGCTCATGACGAACTTGCTGCCATCTTCACCGGGGGTACGGAGCAGCCACCAGGAGCCGCCGGTGGTGGGGTTGACATACACATTCTGGCAGGAGCAGTATTCGGTGGGATAGCAGATACGATCCTTTGCCCGGGGCATGTATTCCTCCGCTTCCGCATCGCTCAGGACAAATACATAGTCGGAGTAGTAAGAGGTGCCGCTGCTGAGGATGCTCTGCCGCTGGGAGCGGGTGAAGGCCTCATACAGGAAGGTGTCGTTCAGCCAGTCCCGAAGAGAACAGGTGTCCCAATTTACGCTTTCCTTGCGGTAGTGGTAGCGCTCGCTGTCCAGACCATAGCGGCTGAGGAGGAGCATCCGATCTTTCTGTACCTCCAGGATGATCCACTCGATGTCTTCCGCGCCATTGGAGGTGATATTGTCCTGCTCATAGCTGCCGAAGGTGACAATGTCGCCCTCCCGGTACTTTGCGGCGGAGGCGGAGCCGGTGAACAGAGGCGTGACAAAACAAACCAGCGCCAGCACAGCGGCGACCATAATCCGCAGGGAATGGTTGATGTGAGAAATCCGTTTCATTGAAATCATCCTTTTCTTTTATATTTTGGGGAGGTTCCCTCCCTTGCCTATAAATTACCATGAGCTCTGGAACGGTTTTTTAAGGGTGTCTCATTTCCCACTCTCTCTAGTTGAAAATAGAAAAATCCACGTTTTTATAAGCACCGTCTCCTACAAGTTTCCCGTCCGTGGTGAGCCCGATTACGCCGCCCCAGCCCACATACATATCCTTTAGCTTCCAGCCGCGATACTGATTGTTCACGGTCTGATGGCTGCTGCTGGAACGGAATTCATTGGCAATCACTGTTCCATCCTTCCGGATACCATACAGCATTGCGGTTTGCGTGCTTGAATCATAGTATCCACAGACTTTATTGATGCGGTTCCATTCACGCAGGTTCCATTCCGTTTCACCGATTGCCTGAACCGTGCCGTCTTTATTCAGCAGAATCAAGCCGCGCAGTGGGACAATGTCCTTTACCTGGGTAAAGCGGCTGATGCTCACTTCCCCCGCGTAGTAGGGACTACCGGGCTTGTCTACCATCATGCTTCCCAAATTGGTATAGATATTGCCTCCGTTGTGGGTTAACAGCTTTCCATTTGCTGAGATACCAAAAATGAAGTCGTAGTAATCCACAACCTTGACCGCATCTCTGAGCCCAGAATACGTATCAAACAATCCCCCCTCCACCGTTCTGTCATTCTTGATTACATAGAACGAATGACCAGAATCCCGAAGCTCCTTTACATTCGTCCACTGAACCTGGCTGGAATCCAGATAGTCGCCAACGTAGTATACCCTACCGTCCTTTTTCAGGCAGCCCCACATATCCTGAATGCTGGAGTAAACCAAATCCTCCACATTGGTCAGGCTGGTCAGGATGGATGGGTCATCCCATTCTCCGCAGATCATTACGCTGCCGTTTTTCGTGATGCCCACAATTCCCCGGTAGCAGAACCGCAGCTTCTCCACATTCTTCCACTCCGGCAAATCTCCCTCCGTGGTCACAACAGAGCCGTTTTCCGTCAGACCTGCCAGCATGGGCCCATCCCCAAAGGGGGACCGGTTCTGATAATACAGCTGACAAATCTCCCTCCAATTGGCAGCTACTCTGGAAATACGATTATTTCCAGCAACCCGCACCGTGCCATCTGTATACAATACCGCCACTGCTCCATCTCCCATCGGCAGCACCTGCTGGAAGACGGGAGTCAACCGAAACGAACCTGCACAGGCGTTTCCGGGAAGCAGAAGCATCAGGCACAGGACAATGCTCAAAGCCAGACCCCGGGACACAAAAGTTCTGTATTTGGAAAAAGCGTTTCCTTTTCCGTCATTTTGCTGTTTTTGTTGTACCAAGTCCATTTTGTACCTCCTTTTGCTCCTCTCTAAATCGAGACTGTTCTGCAAATGATTTCATTTGTACCACAGAATGAGAACCTGATCATCGTCCGAAAAGAACTGTCCGGAAACATTGGCCAGGTGCATGGGGATGTTAGGCCATATTCGGGTACGTTTCCCAACACATTCGGTCGAATTGGTTGACCGTCTGGAGGAAATCATCGGGAAGATATTCGTTTGCCTTTTCCTGCAAAACCAGCATATCCTCGCTCAGGCCTTCATTTGTCCGGAATCGGTAGAAGCTCCAGGCGATGGAGCCGGTAATGGCGCCCATGGTGTCCGCGTCACCGCCCAGAGAGATGACCTTGCGGATGGCATCCTCGTAGCTTTCCGACTCCAGAAAGGCAATGATGGATTCCGGGACGCTGCCCTGGCAGGTGCCGTCGAACCGATAGCCCGGACGAATTTCCGCCAGCGTCCGGTCAAGGGAATAGAAATTCCCGGAAATGTAGTCCCGGATTTCCTCCTTACTGTGCCGGGTTTTGGCAAGATAAACGGCGGCAGCGGTGGCCTGTGCACCCTTGATGCCCTCCGGGTGATTGTGGCTCACTTCGGCCGAGATTTTTGCCAGTTCCAGAGCCTCATCCAGCGTGGAGGCGATCAGGCCACAGGGAGAAACCCGCATGGCGCTGCCGTTGCCACAGCTGTTGCAGGGGTTGGAATTGTCACATTCCAGCCACATGGCAAAATTGCAGCCGTAAGCCCCCAGGGGGTAGGGGTACTTTCTTCCAAGGGCGCGCATATTCCGGCGCATCAGCTCGTGGAGGTCTCCCCCTTTCTCGCGCCACTGCATCAGCGCCTTCGCCACCGCAATAGTCATGATCGTATCGTCGGTAATATCACTTCCTGTGATGAAAAAAGGGAAATCCCGGGATTTCTTCCCGCGAAATTCCAGGGTAGATCCGGCAATATCGCCGATAATTGCTCCGTATATGTTATTTTCTCCTCTCTTTGAATTGTTCGACCACCGGGCGACATTCGCACTCTTTTTCAAACACCTGAATGGTGGCATCGATAGAATCTACCACGCTGACGATATGGTATTTCAGTACAAAAAGAATGTCGGCATCCTCCGGGTAGACAACCTTTGACTTGCGTAGCAGGGGAAGGACATAGTGCCGTGTTTCTTCTATGTAAGATTTCAGCTTCTCCACGGAGAAAGTTCCCGCCATGCTTGATACGTTGTGGCAGCGGTCGATGAGCTTGGTTAGCGCCGCTTCACGACACCCAAGCAGCAGATTGTAGTAACGGTTTTTGGCAATTTCTTTGGTTTCTCCCTCCATCACCCGGAAGGTCATCAGATCCACCGCCTGTTTCACCCTGTCGCTCACCGGCAGCTCCGCAAGGCTCACCCCGCAGTCCTCACAGACATCGTGCAGTAGAATGGTGGCGATTACCGCATCGTCCCGGATGCCAATGCTGACTGCGTTGCAGGCCATCATCAAGGGATGGACGATATAGGGCTCGCCGTTTTTGCGCTTTTGCCCGCTGTGCTTCTCCCGGGCAAAGGACAGGGCTTTCAGGGTTTCCTTCATCCCAGCCCCCGAGGCAAAGCCCCGCAGGTAGGTGTACATTTTGTCCGGATTGAATGATGTAACTGCCATTTTGCTTTCCCCATCTTTCTTTTCAAGTTTCCTATTCAGAATGGCTATGGGTTTCATCGTGGTATATGCTGGTAAAAGTTTGAAGTACCAACTACTCCGGGCGCAATTCCGTTTCCGGTTTCACCGAGCACGGAGCTTTTCAAAGTCGGGATAAGGCTCTCTGCCCAAAAGTACCGGGGAGGTAGTAAGCCAAGGTAATACGGGGGCAAGGTATGCCCCAGAGGGCGTACCGTTTCCATTGCACAGTACATAGAATCCTGCCGCCAGATCATTCTGGGAATCCCCGGTGCGCCTGCGCTGCTCATAGAGAAAATTTCCGAAGGAATAATCATTCATCCGTCATCCTCCTCCCGAATATAGCATAACACGCTTTGTTCTACGATTCAATTGGGAAAATGTCGATTACTGGTAGAAATGATGAAAACATCCATCGGGCTCTCTATAAAACTATCTGTCATGTAACCTTCCGTTCCTCAATCAGCGCACCAGTGGTATCGATCGTAAGCTCAAACTTGGTGCCCAATTCATTTTTGACATAGAAGGATACCCTCCCATTCTCAAAAAAACCTTTCTCCGCGTCGTAGGTGTTATATTCGGAGATGTCCAGAACTTTTTTGCCCTGTGCATTATAGAAATACAGAAGCTGACCATATTTGGAGCTAATTGCCAAAAGCCCCTCGCTGTAGGGAGCTTCCAGCTGATAATCCGTTTCCGGAATTAAAATGGTCGGCTGCATCGTCTGCACATCGAACAGGCAGATATTGTTTATTCCGTAACGCGTATCCAATACCTGTTCCACTGCGAAGTTCCCATCGTATGTATAATATGTGTTGTCATTTTCCCTGCTCAGGAAATAGAAGTCATCCCACTGAGAAAAACGGTAGAATTGCTGCGTTTCCGCATTGTATATCGTATCTGCTCCGTCGGAGAAGAAGCAGCCATCTTCAACATAGTGAAATCCGTTTGAAACCGAAATCAGGTCTCCCTTGTAATCAGAAGAATAGATATGACTCAGATCCTTGGACAAGGTTTCTCCAATAACACCGGTAATGAGAAGCAGTCCGTTCTCGTCCTTAAAAGGGAAATCCGCGGTCAACGGAACCAGCCAGCTGTTGTTCTTAATTACACCCAGGCTGATCTCAAAGCCATTGTAGGATTCCTCCTGCTTTGCCACGAGCGCGTAGTGATCCCCTTGCGCGCTGTAGCCCTCCGCGAGAAGCTTGTCGTATTGCCCGCTCAGGTCTACGGATTCCGCATCACCCTGGACACGCAAGGAGATGGGATGACGGATGTTTTCCCAGCCGCCTACATTGCATTGACCACGCCCGTTATCCCCCGCAGTCACCACTGTACCGTCGGCTTTCAGTCCAACGGTATGTTTGCTTCCTGCGCTGATTGCGACGATATCCGTCCACTTACCAACTTCGCACTGGCCATACTCGTTCCATCCCGTGGCGACAACGGTACCATCGGATTTCAGGCCAACTGTATGGTTGTCACCTGCGCTGATGGCAATGATGTCCGACCAGCCATTAACGGAGCACTGCCTGGCTTTGTTGGAACCCTTGGCCACTACGGTGCCGTCGGCTTTTAACCCTACCGTGTGATTGTATCCTGCTTCGACGGCGATAATATTCGTCCACTGGCCGACATCGCACTGGCTGTCATCGTTCAGCCCTGTGGCTACCACTGTACCATTGGCCTTCAAACCTACCGTATGGAAAAATCCTGTGCCCAAAGCGATGATATCCGACCAATCTTCGATATCGCTTTCGCCGCATTCGTTTGAGCCTGCCGCCACAACGGTTCCGTCATCCTTCAGGCCCACGGTACGCAGGCCATCGGCGCTGATTGCCACAATGTCCCTCCAGCTTCCCACCTTGTCCGCATCATATCCGCCGTCACCCGCAGCCACCACTGTTCCGTCTGTTTTCAGTCCGACGGTGTGGTACATCCCCGCTTCAACAGCGGAAATATCCGTCCAATTGTTGATATTACATTGACCGGAGTCATTGCTGCCTACCGCTTCCACTGTGCCGTCAGCCTTCAAGCCCACAGTGTGAGTTCTGCCTGCGGCGATGGTTTTTCTGTCAGCCATCGTTTCCTGGGGAAGCTGAGGCTGCATCTGTACGGACGGCTCGGTGGCTTGTTCAGCTCTTGCCGGCATCTCATCTCGCCCACACCCAGCTGCAAGCAGGGATACCAGCAGCATCATAACAACAAACCATTTCTTCTTCATGATCCATTCTCCTTTCGTCTGTCTCTGACCCGTGTTTTATTCGTACAATGTGCCGCACTCTAGCGTTTCTTGCTGATGGAGGGAAGCTTTATATTTGTCCAGTCGCTGACTTCGCACTGGCCAAAATCATCGTGATCATCATCTCTTTCAGCCACTACCGTGCCATCGGATTTCAGGCCTACGATGTGTTCGCTTCCGGCGGTAATCGCAATCACATCCGTCCAATAATTTACATTCTCAAAATCATGGCTGCCGTCGATATAGGTCGCTTCAGGCTCGTTACTATCGTCAGGCTGGGAATAAAAGATGCGAACCCATTGCGTCTCCACCACAGTTCCATCTGCTCTCAATCCTACTGTGAGACTGCCTTTTGCACTTATTGCAACAATATCCGTCCAGTCACTGACATTATGCTGACACCAATCATCAGGGTAATAAGGATCGGTGCAGATGGTGGACACCACAGTACCATCTGCTTTCAGACCTACAGTATGCATGCCTCCTGCGCTGACTGCAACGATGTCGGTCCAGCCGCTGACCTCACATTGACCATATTCATTTGAACCAACGGCTACTACCGTGCCGTCGGATTTCAAGCCCACGGTGTGAAGATCTCCCGCACTGATCGCCACAATGTCATTCCAGTCACCGACATTGTCCTGCCCACACTCAAATCCATAATCATTTTGGTCATTTACGGTAGTGGACACCACAGTGCCATTGGACTTTAACCCTTGGTATGAAAATCTCCCGCACTGATCGCAATGATGTTTCTCCATCCATCGACCTCACACTGCCCGCAATCGGCTCCACGATCCTCTCTGTCGACTAAAGCAGTAGCCACCACGGTACCATCCGCTTTCAGGCCAACGGTATGTGCTCCTCCTGCACTGACGGAGACGATGTCCTTCCAGCTGTCAACATCACACTGACCAAAATCAACGTCATCATCAATCCTTGTAGCCACGACAGTGCCGTCGGTTTTCAGGGCCACAGTGTGACCAAATCCCGCGCTGATGAATTGTGCATTCCGTTCAATCTTGTCTTTTCGCCCGCACCCGGCAGCAAGCAGGGATACCAGCAGCATCATCACAACAACAAACCATTTCTTCTTCATGATCCATTCTCCTTTCGGTTTTGTACTGCGTTTCCTGAGTACAATGCTATTGTACATCATTCTAAGGGCGGATTTTTAAGGGTATGCAGCTCCAGCAGAATGCAGCTTGCGTCGTCGGCGGGGTTGCTGCTTTCGAGGTATGCCCGGAGCTGGGATGCGCTTCCATCCTTGAGCAGCGGCTTTGCCCGGTGGGCGATGTTTCCGTTTCCACAGAGGCAGCTCGCGCCGTCGGACAGGAGCAGGATACGGGTTTTTCCCTCCAAGGAGCCAAAGCGGATACGCAGGTGGGCGACGGCGTGGTCGGAGGTTGTGAGCCAGGTGTGGTTGAAGGACAGGCCGTTCTCGGGGAGACTTAGGACGACGGCATCCCCGGTCTCCGGGATCCCCAGGGCGCAGCTGTCTCCTAGGCGGAGCAGCATATATTCCCCGGTGGCTTGGTCAACCGCGATTGCCAGCAGGGTGCTTGCAAAGGATTGCAATTCCGTATTTTTCTCCCCGGCAAGCCCTAGGAGCCTTTTACGGATTTCTTTGACCATCATGCAGGGCAGCTCATCCGGAAATGGCGCATGGATGAGGTTCCCGATTCCCAGCTCATGGATATAGTCCGCCACGGCCTCCAGACTGGCGCGCCCTCCTTCCGCTCCGAATTCCGCTCCGCTTTTGCCATCCGCGATCCCGCAGAACAAATACTCCGGATGGTTCTGCACGACCACAATGTCCCCGCAGGGCTCGTCTCTTTCCCGGTGGAGGCGGCCTCTCACCTGGGTGTAGGATAGATTGATGAACCGGGATTCCTCCCGCAAAACATAATTCATGCTTACCTCCTGATTGGATTCTTTGGGAATAGACCTTACACATCCATCATACGAAAGATTCTACGGACTTTTTTAAGGGTGCTCCGGGAAAACGGGATGATTTGTTTTGACCTCTGGGGTAAATTATGCTAGGATTGATATAGAATCGGGCTACAAAAGAGGTGACAGGAATGCCAGAGGAAAGAAAATATCTTCCGGCTGGAACCCTGGTCAGGCTGGATGGGCAAAGGGAATACGTCATTACCGGGGAACCCATTGGTTGGGGTGGCGGCAGCATTTTGTACCCTGCGCAAAGGCGGCTCCGGAAAGACGGCGCTTTTGTGGAAGAAGAAATTTCGTATGTCCTGAAGGAATGCTATCCGGCATCCATGGGGCATTCCTTCTCCCGCAATCCCCAGGGGGAGATTGTTCCCGCTAGCGGCAGCGGGGAGGAGCTTCGCTATCTTCAGCAGGTTCAGGCTCGGCAAATGGAAGAGGGGAAAATCAGCCAACGGATTTACCGCACCGCTTCCAGAATGCTTCCCATCCGGGATTGTTCCCAGCGTGTCGAATTGACCATCCCGGGGCAGACTGAAGCATCCGCAGCCAATACGGTCACCGTCATGGACTCCCTGGCAGAAAAGGGACGAAGCCTCACCGCCTGGATGAAGGAGCGGGGCAGATTCACCCCGGCGGAGGCCTTCCGCATCCTCCAGCAGCTGCTCTTTGCCCTGGAGGAGGTGCACCGGGCGGGCTACCTCCATCTGGACATTCAGGATGGAAATGTATTCCTCCGGGGAACCCTGGAGGACAAGAGCGAGCTGGTGACGCTGATTGATTTTGGCTGTGCAAGAGAAGCCATGAACGGAAAGACCGCGCCCATCCAGGACAGGGTTATTTTCACCACCCAGGGCTTCTCCGCACCGGAAATTCTGCTGCACAACGATGGCACGCTTCAACTGGGCGCCCAGGCGGACATTTACTCCGTGGGCTGCCTTGCTCTGTATCTGCTCACCGGACAGCGGGCCAATGTCAATGAGCTGATTGCGAATCGGACGGGCATTTATTTAAGGCCCAATCAGCTGCGGCGGATTCGCTGTCCGAAGCATCTTGTGGATTCCATGCAGTGGATTCTGAAAAAGGCGCTTGCCAAGGAGCCGGAAGATCGCTATGCTTCCGCTGAGGAAATGCTGGCGGATGTGACCAATCTGGTGGATGCCCTGCAGCCCTATCGCACCGATTTGAGTTCCGTGCGGTATGACGCCTTCGTCTGCTACAAGCACGGCCCGGTGGACAGCTCCGCCGCCCTGACCCTCCAGCGGGCATTGGAGAATTACCGGGCACCCAAAGGCGTCTCCCAGAAACGGAAGCCCTTTGGCAGGGTCTTTCTGGACGAGGGAGAACTGAGCAGCTGTGCCGACCTGGGGCAGCAAATCCGGGAGGCGCTGAAAAATTCCGGCTGGCTGATTGTCATCTGCTCTCAGGACACGCCATCCTCCCCCTGGGTGCAGGAAGAAATTGATACCTTTCTGGAATATCACGACCGTTCCCGTATTCTGGCGGTGCTCACCGGCGGGGATATTGCAGCCTCATTCCCACCCCGATTGCGGGCTGATGCGGACGGCAAGGGAGAGGTCTTTGCGCCTCACGCATTCTGCAGCACCCCCCAGGAGGCGGCCAGGAAGCTCAAGGGGGATGCCCTGCTGAAAATCATTGCCCCCATGCTGGGAACAACATATGACACCCTGAAGCAGCGGCAGAAAATCTACCAGTTGCAGAGAATCACAGCGATCACAGCTATCTTCCTGCTGGCCGCCGTGGGATTCGCCGCCCATGCAGTGAACCGGGCACATGTGATCGCCGATCAGGCAATTAGAATCCAGCAGGAGTACGAAAACGCACTGATAAACGAATCCCGTTTCCTGACGGAGCAGGCACAGAAGCGGCTGGAGGAGGACGACCCCCTGGGAGCTGCGGAATTGGCGCTGGCGGCACTTCCGTCGGAAAAACAGGATCGCCCGGTTCTCACGGAGGCGGAGTACGTGCTGGGCAAGGCACTGGGTATCTATACAACCCCATCCTCCGTGCTGGATACGGTGACCCCGGTGGGAAAAATCGAAACGGCTTACTCTGCCTTCTGTCTGGATGATACGAAGAAATACCTGCTGACCTGGGACGGGAACCGCGTTAAGCCGGGGATTCAGGTCTGGGACACGGAATCCCTCTGCCTGGTGCGGGAGTTGATGACGGAGGAACTGTTTCCGCCTGCTTTTCTTGGGAGCCATGACGGCGCCATCTTCTTCAAAAGCCCCACAGAAATCACCAACATGGATTTTCTCAGCGGCAAGGAAAACTGGGTGTGGGAGGCGGAGGAAATCCGTTACGCATCCATCAGCGAAGATCGGAAAACGCTGATTGCGCTCACCATGGAGGAAAACGAAACAGCAAAGATCAGCATCCTGTCGGCAGCGGACAGAACCTGCACCAAAGCCCATTCCTTCCCGGCTCCGGAGAAGCAATATTTGAATTCCGTTAAAGTCAGTCCGGATTCCAAATGGGCTGTTGTGGAGACCTTGGAGGAGGACCGCATGTACGGCGTATTTCCCTACAGCTATCTGTACCTGATGGATCTGGAAACGGGGGACTTCACACCGCTTTTGGAGGATGAATGCACCATTCAGGCAGTCCGTTTTCTGGGTGACCGGCTCTATGTCATGCGCAGCAGCGGATATACCCTTACAACAAACCAGGGAAAAACCACCTTTGAGTACATCACTCCGGTGACACAGTATCTGGAAGCCTACCAGCCGGAAAGCGGCGAATTGCTGTGGAGCAGCCGGCAGGTTTCCTATCCCAAAACCACCGGTATCTACGCCATAGAAGAAGTCCCCTATGACGACAGCACCGCTACCGGGAAGGGCATTTTGTTCACCTATTCCAACCGGTGCGTGCTGGTTGATAAGAAGACCGGAAAGACGGTGCGGGAATACGAACTGCCGGATGCGGTGATGGACATCCGGTATACGGAGAACGGCTTTGAGGCCGTCAATGCCAACGGCTGGTATTCCCGGGTGGACTATGACATCGACTACTACGCGGACACGGTGGTTAATCTCCAATACTGGAACAATCAAATCAGCGCCGCCTGCTCCGACGGGGAAACCTCCTATGTCCAGAGCAATCCGGTTTTCCAGAAGGAATTCACCATCCGCAAATATCAGCGGGACAAATGGGATGAGGCTTACGAGCTGCTATGGAAATCCGAAAAATCCAGTTGGCAGTTGTATGCAAAATGCGCCGCACCAGAGGGAACAAGCGTTCTTCTGGCCCGGGATCATCAGATATGCCTGGTTGATGGAAACGGGAAGACAATCCTCCGTGATATTCCGGAAGATATTTCTTTTTCTGCCTACCGCCAGTCAGCGGGGCTTTCGGAAGACGGAACGAAGCTGTATCTGACCTCTACGGATTGGGAGGATGCTTCCCTGTGGCTTGACCACAAGCGGTTTTATGTCCTTGACCTGCTTACTGAAACCTGTGAGGAAATGCCGCTGCCGGAGAAACCGTTGGAGAAATTCTATGTCAAGGATACTGTTTTTTCCGGGGATTCTCTCTTCTTTATCTTATCCCAGACGGTTTATTCCGAGGACGGCAGGTCGACATCCAACGCAAACTACCATGTATATGAATGGAGCTTTACAGAAAACGCCCTCACCCAGCTGCACAGCCTGACGCTGGACGAAGACCAGGAGCAATTCAGATCTTTCTGGGTGGAGCCGGGAAAGGGAAGATGCACCCTCATCATCAGTAACTGGGGCGACGGCTCTTACAGAATCCTTTCCATTGACCGGAATACCGGTGAAGCCGTCAGTGCCCCCATCACCTGTCTGGCAGAATCGGAAGGAATCGGGCTATCCTGGTATCTTGATCCCCATTTCTGGAACGCCGATGGCAGCAAATTCTTCCTCCTGTCCGGCAATTCCGTTTTCATCCTGGGCAGGGACGGACAGCTGCAAAGAAGCATCCCGGTAACCGGAGAAACCGCAAATATATGGCTTTCTCCGGATGAAGCCAACCTGTTCCATTATTCGGGGGACAACATCCTCTCACGCTACCGGGTTTCCGACGGAAAGTGTCTGGGGAGCGCAGAGCTGTCCGATGCTTCCAAAGACAAACTGTCCTGGGCATTCATCGATGAAGCAACTCTTGCGGTATTCACAAAGAACGAGGGCTTCCTCCTGGATCTTTCCGGGGAAACCATGAGCGTGAAAACCACAATCGCGAACTGCTTTGCCTATGACCCCCTCCATGACCGCTTTTTGACCTTCGACGGCTACGAGCTTGGAAGCTTCCCCTATTACACCCTGGCGGAGCTAATAGACAAAGGAAACAAGCTCTTGGGCAATTCGGATTGACTCAAAATCGTTATAGCAAAGCAGGGCTTCTCCCACTTTCGGGAAAAGCCCTGTTTTTTGTATGGTCTGCTTATTCAAAATAACCCTGACTCACCAGCTCCTTCTGCCACTGGGAGAGGGTCTTTTCCGAGATGCCATTGAGGATGGCGCACTGCTTCAATGTCAATCCATCTCTGTGCTGGCGGACGATCTCCAGTCGTTCCTCCAGGGTGTGCTTTCTGGCGCCGGAGTCCCGGTTTCTGCTCTCCTTCAGGGACTGTAGGAGGGAGCCGTAAACAATCGCGGGATCGGTTCCGGTTTTTCCGCCGTAGATGATGGACAGCAGCATACTCTGCTCCAGCAGATGAGGCGGATAGAACGGGGGAAGCAGCGCTTTTTCCAGGATGGGAAGCGCGGCATCCTTCAAATCAAAGATCCGGCAGTACAGGGTATCCGGGTCATCCGCCGGAGAATCCGCCCAGACCATGGTAAATACGAACCAGACCAGGTACAGAATATCTCCCTTTTCCACCTCCTCATCCCCCAACAGGAGGGCCTGAATTCTGGTCCGGCTGGAATTCACGGCTCCATAGGAGGAAGAGAGCGCCCCATCGCTGCGGGTGGTAACCACCGACCAGGCCTGGGTGTTGTCCTTGCTTTCGGAGTTTGACCGCTCTTTGTTTTCCCGGTAAAGGCACTTTGCGATTGCTTCGCATTTTTTGCGGGAGAGGGTGTCATTTTCGTATAGGTAAAAACGAACGTCCACGCTGTCTTCTTCGTAGTCGCAGATTTGGAGGAATCTGCCCAGCGCCTCGTCCTCCTCCGGAATCAGGGCCTTGCCGATGGCGCACTGATAGGCATAGACCGCCAGATTCCGATAGATGCGCCTGGCGGTACGGGAGGGAATATCCAGCCCCGGGGCGTGATCTTTCATCCATGCAAGAAATTTCGCGTCCATTTCTTCCGGATGCAGCTTCCAGCTCTCGATGTTTTCCAAAAGCTCGCTGCCCGTCCCCTGGGTCCAATTCCTGGAACGATCCAGATCATCCCTCTTTTTGATGGTTGCCGACTGCTCCAGATACTGCCGCCTGAGCTGGGCGACGTGCAGGCAGGAAGCGCCCGTCAGAAATCCATAGGCCTCAATCAGATCCACGGAATGATTCATGCGAAGCCCATCCTCGCAGTCAAATACCCGCATCAGGTACCATTGCATATCATGGAATGTGAGCCGGAGAATATGACCGAGCTGTAAAGCCTCCTCCCGGGTAATCTGGGCCGCGTATCGTCTCTTGTTCTCCTTTTTAATGCTGGAGATGATTTTCTGGAGCTTTTGGGGTTCCTTCACGGCGCCGAGCTCCGGCATACTCAGCATGACTGCATTGGCAGAGCTTTCGTCATGCCAGGCACGCAAGATGACCCGTTCGTGGAGGTCGGGGTCATCCTCCGGGGACGGGCCGGCAATTTCCAGAAGAAGCCGGATGTAATTCCTATGTTCTTCCGGAGTCAGCGTTTGAGCGTGCTCAACTGAAATGTCGTCGAATGTAAGAATCTGCTGCTGAACCTGGATGCGGAAGCAGTCCTCATCCGCGTAAATATCGGTTTGCCGGGAATGGCCAGTCTGATACGCGGAGAGAACACGGTTGTGAAGAATCCGCATCAGGGCGAATCGGCTGGACATCCGATACTCCCGGGCAATGTTTTCCAGCTTCTGTTTCCACTGTTCAGAAGAGGTGATGGTACCAAGGGTGTCCAGTTCTGCCCAAATATCGGAGGCTTCTGCCTCCACCAGATTGTCCAGATAATCGTTTGCTTCCTGGGTGTAATTTCCAAGCATCCGTTTCTCCTCCCGTCTCTGTCTTGTAAACCATTATATTCCCTGCTGTTTCACATGTAAAGAATAACGTTCTGTGTTTTGAGAATATGGAATGAAACACCCTTAAAAAGCCGGTTCAAATTGTGTGTTATCTTTGGGGAAAGAGGAGTTCCTGCTGCGGGCAAAGATGAAGTTTATCACAAAAAACCAGCCTTGACAAAAGCGCTTCAAAAGATTACACTGGTTTAAAATAAGTGATTTTTCAACAAAAACCTTGCCCTTTCTGTGGAATTTCTAATAATAATTCACAAAGGAGAAACCAGAAATGATCACTTTCATCTGCCGCCACAAATCCACGCACATTCATTCCCTGCTGCGGAGGATGCTTGCCGCTTTGCTGATGGTATTCCTTTCCGGTGTTGTTCCGCTGGAAGCTTTCGCGGCGGTGCCAAAAATGAATGTCAGCACCGGGCCGGCGGCATTTGAGATTCCCATTCGCAATGTCCGGATTTTGACCATCACCTACCCCGGCACCGAGGGCCCCAACGAGGCGGCCACTTTGTTCGATGCTATGGTCAGATGATCCATTGTGCACGGTCAATCGCAGCGAGACGGATCGCGGGTAAAACATGAGGAGGTACAAAATGAACTGGGTGCAACGAGAACATCAAATTGCCAACAGAGTCAACTCTTTTTCCGATTCCGGAGCTTTCGCATTCCGAGCTTTGGCATTCGCCCTTGCCCTGTGCATGATGCTCCTGCTTTCCGGAAATGCCTTTGCAGGAGCGAATCATTCAGCGGCTTCGATTAAACAGGTGGAGCCGATGTTCGATGGAGTGGTGGCGGTATTGTATAGTGACGGCACGGTGAGAGTTGCCGGAGACAGTCGCCTTTCTGACATCGTCGGCAATTGGAGCAATGTCGCTCGGATTCAATATAGTCGTTGGTCCCCTTATTGTGACAGATTGTTTATTTACGGCTTGACTGAGGACGGCACTGTTTTGACCTCGGAAGGAAACATCCCCGATTGGAGTCATATGAAAGATGTATTGTTCTTCAAGCAGGGAGTTGTTGGGGTTACGGAAGATGGAAACGTGCTGACCATGGGAACATGGAAGGATACGTCGATACTGACCAATCTGACTGATGTGCAGGAACTGGCCTATTGGGGTGGATTCGGAGGATGGCCTTGCCTGAAGAAGGATGGGAGTGTGTACTTTCTACTGGATGGCGGGCCTTTCAAGTGGGAAGAAGAGGATGCATCACCGGTACAGGTTGGGAATTGCTGGGTGCATAAATGGAGTAATGTAAAAGAAATTTACTTTACAGGTCATTCGTTATATGCAATCAAAAATGACGGTACGGTGGAAGGAACCTTAAAAGATACGTATGCTGGGCTTAGGGACATTGTCAAGGCTGTGGATGTTCACGACTCGGTAATTGGCATCTCTGCGGATGGCAGGCTGTTAACCGACACCGGAGGGAATATCTTTACCAACACAGGCGCATGGGTGATCGCTGAACCCGGAACTCCATACTATGGAGGGGAGGTGGATATCAGTCAATTCAATCAAGTGAGGGATATTGCCTATAATAAAAGGGGCTTGTTTTTACTGAACCAGGACGGCACCGTAGAGGCAATCGATATAAATGATTGGGATTTGCGTGAATGGAACAATATCAAAAAAATCTGTGCGGTACTTTACTGGGGGCAGGATGACTTAACTCGATGCGCTACAGTACTTTATGGCATCAGGCAGGATGGCACGGTGATTACAAACTATGCTACAGAATGGACAGGTATTCAGAAGGTAACCGACCAGTATTACGGCTGGAAGCTGCAGGACATGTATGTGGGCTGGAGCGGTGTCATTGGGCTCACCACGGATGGTGAACTGGTAGGGGATGGTGCTTACAAAAATGTGGATTTTTCCATTTTCAATTAAAAGGAATACGCAATGTCACACCCTTAAAAAACCGTTCCAAAGCCCATGGTATCTTATAAGCAAGGAAGGAAACCTCCCCAAAAATAAAAAGAAAAGGATGATCATAATGAAACGGATTTCTCACACCAACCATTCCTTGATGAGGAGCATGATCGCCGCTGTGCTGGCGCTGATTTGTTTTGTCACGCCTCTGTTTGTGGGCACCGCCTCCGCCGCAAAGTACCGGGAGGGCGACATTGTCACCTTCGGCCGCTATGAGCAGGACAATATCACCTCTAACGGTGCGGAAAAAATCGAATGGATTGTTCTGGAGGTTCAGTCCGACCGGATGCTGCTCCTCAGCCGCTATGGCTTGGACAGTGAGCGCTACCACTACCGCAAGGAGAGCGTAAATTGGGACACCTGTTCTCTTCGGGACTGGCTGAACGACACTTTCCTGTATGAGGCCTTCACCCGCTCCCAGCGGCAGAGCATCCTCAGCAGCGGCACCTCTTACTACTCCGACTATGTATTTGTCCTGAGCGATGCGGA
>JALFGI010000068.1 GCA_022777455.1 Clostridiales bacterium
AGCCAGCGCATCCGGCTGGCCACCCAGATTGGCTCCTCCCTGATGGGCGTGCTGTATATCCTGGACGAGCCTTCCATTGGATTGCACCAGCGAGATAATGACAAGCTGCTGGCAACACTGGAGCATCTGCGGGATCTGGGTAACACCTTGATTGTGGTTGAGCATGATGAAGATACCATGCGTGCCGCGGATTATTTGGTAGATGTTGGACCCGGCGCGGGCAGTCACGGCGGAGAGATTGTTGTGGCAGGTACTTTGGAAGACGTCATTTCCTGCCCGCGTTCGGTTACCGGTCAGTATCTGTCCGGAGTGAAAAAAATCCCTGTTCCATCCGCCAGAAGGGCCGGAAATGGAAAGTTTCTGACAGTACGGGGGGCAAGGGAGAATAATCTGAAAGACATCGATGTACAGATCCCTCTTGGTACCTTCACCTGTGTTACCGGTGTGTCTGGTTCCGGCAAATCCAGCCTGGTCAACGAGGTGCTGAATAAGACGCTGCTCGCCAAACTGAACCATGCCCGCACCCGCCCCGGTGCCTGCCGATGTGTAGAGGGTATGGAGCACCTGGACAAAGTAATTGATATTGACCAGAGCCCCATCGGCAGAACCCCTCGGTCCAATCCTGCCACCTATACGGGACTGTTTAATGACATCCGGGATTTGTTTGCTTCCACGGCGGACGCAAAAATGCGTGGCTATGGTCCGGGTCGGTTCAGTTTCAACGTGAAAGGCGGCCGGTGCGAGGCCTGCTGCGGTGACGGCCTGGTAAAGATTGAAATGCACTTCCTGGCGGATGTATATGTACCCTGTGAGGTATGCCACGGTTCCCGTTATAACCGGGAAACCCTTGAGGTACTCTACAAGGGCAAAAACATTGCGCAGGTTCTGGATATGACAGCGGAAGAGGCAGTGGATTTCTTTGAAAATCTGCCCAAGATTCGCCGTAAAGCTCAGATGCTCCAGGAGGTGGGGCTTGGCTATGTGAAGCTGGGCCAGGCCAGCACCACCCTCTCCGGCGGCGAGGCCCAGCGGGTCAAACTGGCCACGGAGCTGTCCAGAGTGTCTACCGGCAGAACCATCTATATTCTGGATGAGCCTACCACCGGTTTGCATGCGGCGGATGTGCACAAGCTGATTGAAGTGCTGCAGCAGCTGGTGGATGCAGGGAATACCGTTCTGGTGATTGAGCATAATCTGGACGTGATCAAGACGGCGGATTATCTGATCGATCTGGGCCCGGAGGGCGGTGACGGCGGCGGCGTCGTGGTGGCTGCCGGTACACCGGAGGAAATTGCCCGCACTGAAGGCAGTTTTACCGGAATGTACCTGAAAAAATACCTGGAAGTTTGATAAAAAACATAGCTGTCTCACTTCGGTGAGACAGCTATGAGATAAGTCAATAGAGTTCCGGTGGCAGGAATTCCGAAAGCTCGATCAACGCGTGGTCCTGTTCTCCGGCGTAATCGGCACGGAGAAGATTGGAACGAAGCTTGGGTTCGCAGCTGGGGGCATCGGTGAAGGTCATTGTGACCCTGGTTCCGGCTCCTTTTGGACAGTCCACCAGGACTGCGCCGCCATGATGGGCGGCGGCGGAGCGAATCAGCAGCATACCAAGTCCGAGGCCGCTGCGGGTGTCCTCAATAGAGGGCTCACGGAGGTACCGGGTAAAGAGGGTGGCACGCTCTTTTTCAGGAATCCCGGTGCCGCTGTCGGTGACGGAGAAACGGAATTGTTTCCCACTGCGGCAAAGCTCCAACTGAATACAGCCGCCGGCGGGGGCGAATTTCAAAGCGTTTGAAATCATGTTCAGTGCGGCACGTTCCATCATCTGCCGGTCTACGGCACAGCTTGCATCCTCGGTCAAACCACTGTAGGAAAAGGTGATGCCGGAGGTACCGGTCAGAGCGCCGGTTTTTTCTGCGATCTCCCGGAACAAAGCTCCGATGTTCTGAAGCTCCGGATGAAAGGAAGGACTTACGCCGGAGGCATCGGACATATTTCCAACGATTCGCAGCAGTTGATACAGGCTTCGATTCAGCCGGGCGCTTTTTTCATCCTTTTTATCCAGTTGCTGGGCGGTCAGCATGGCATTGGTCAGCGGACCTCGCAGTTCTCTGGCTGCCAGAGCCAACACCCGCAGCTGCTCACTTTCAAACTGCCGATCCAGGGTGAACACATCTTCTTCGCCCACACGTACCACGGATGCACCAAAGCTTTGGCCGCAAATGGTCAGGGTGAGGCAGAGCATACCACCAGAGAATGCGGCGTAATCTTCGATTCCGGACTCCAAAATCTGATCCAGGGATAAACCCTCACGCAGGAACAGCTTGGCAGCCGGCATGTTAAGCCTGGTTATGATCTTGTTTCTGACACAGAATGCGGGGCGAATCAGCAGATCCAGCATGAGTGTCCCGTCTGTTTGTTGTTCCATGGGGTCCCTCCTGACAA
>JALFGI010000097.1 GCA_022777455.1 Clostridiales bacterium
CTGTCAGGAAATGAATATTTTCTCACCCAGAAGGAACAGGAATATAACCGGCTGGAAAAGGGACATATTCAGGTTTACGTTGTTCCTACATTGGAGGGGGGTATCTGTGCCGAACCGAAACTCCTGTGCGAAATACGCGACACGGACAGACAGCGGGCGATTGCACCACTGGTCTACGAATCAGAAGACCACCGGCAATGGCGGCTCCTGCTGAAAACGGATGGTCAGGAGGCAGTGCTCTGCGTATTCCCAAGGGAGGCCACCAGCGTCCTTCGGAACAATTTCCTGAAAAAAGCGAATATCTCCGCAAGCGGAGATCTGAGCTTTGCCGAACGCCTGGTTCACTTCTTTTATGGGCAAGAACAGATCATCCTTTCCAGCACGGATCAGCTGATCACCGAAAACGCCTGCGACGCCTACCGAGTAGAAAAGGGAAAGATTTTTCTCTATATCACACCGATCCGGGAGGGAAAACCCGGCCTGCCGGAGTTTTACTGTGAAATCTCCGATGCCGACGCCCAGCCCGTCTTCCCTGCTTTGGACCATGTAGACAGGAATCATCAGCGCTGGAGACTGATGATTAAAACAGCCGGCGAAGATGCCGTGCTGGAAAAGCTGCCCAATGCTGTCACGCATGAGCTTGAAGGGAGCTTCCTGCTGAGAAAAAATATTCAAACGTTAGAAAAAGAAGGGTTCCAGAACAGCCTGATTGAATACTACACGGATCGAATCACCCTGCGGGATCACGCTTTTATCTCCCGCTCCAAGGAAGCGGATAAAAAATCCAGTCAGAAGGTTGTCGGCGTTCTGAAGAATACATTCAGCACTGACGCCCAGTCGGAGTTATCCGGAAATGCCAACTACCAGGCCCTCAGCTATTTGTGCGGGAAAATGAACATTTCTCTGCTGAAGCCGGAGGAACTGACGCTGCGCTGCGGCAAAGACCCCAAGATCACGGATATTGCCAATGCCTCTCATTTTATCTGCCGGAAAGTGGTCTTGGAACCGGATTGGTTCAAAAGAGACTGCGGTGGCCTGATCGGCACACTGGACAAAGAGGTAGTTGCCTGTGTTCCCGAGAAGAATGGTCAATATCGTGTTTTCCGAACCTCCAACGCCAGTGTTACAAGGCTGACGCCGGAGCTGGCCCAACAGATTTCTCCTCAGGCCTTTTCCATCGGTAGGACACTGCCCCTGAAATCCCTCTCCAAAAAGGATGTGCTGGCTTTTTGCCGCAAGAGCATCCGCCCCCGGGATCTGATGCCATACATCCTGCTGGTACTTTTCTGCTCTCTGATCGGCGTGCTGATTCCCACCCTCAATGGAATGATCTATGATGATTACATTCCCATTGGCAATATCAGCAACCTGGTCCAGTTGTGTCTGGTGATGCTGTCGTTTATGGTGGGAAACGTTGCCTTCTCCGTGGTCAAGAATCTGTTTGGCTACCGCACTACCAGCCGGCTTGGAAATGAGCTGCAGAATGCGGTCTATTATCGGCTGTTTCATTTGCCGGAATCCTTTTTCCGGGATTATGACAGTGCGGATCTGGCAGGTCGGATCATTTCCATCGGTGCCACCGCCTCCCAATATGCAAATACTCTGGTACTGAGCAGCATCAGCGCTTTGTTTGCTGTCTTCTACCTGATCCGAATGCTTTCCTACAGTGGGAAGCTTACCTGGATTGGAGTAGCACTATATCTTGTTTACCTGGTGCTCAGTACCGTTATCACCGCTGCCTCCCATAAGGGGCAAACACGAGTCGTGGAACAGGATTCCGAATGCCGGGGACGTCTTTTCCAATACCTCAACGGTGTGGATAAGATCCGAATGGCCGGAGTAGAGGAACAGGCACTGCTGTCTTACATGCGGCCCTTTTCAAAACAGCAGCAGGAAATGATTCGGGTCAATCGCCTGGTTTCCGTTCAGGAAGCGCTGGCTACAGTGATCAAATCTGTTTTCTCTATGGTGCTCTACTGGGTCATTGTGAAAAAGCTTTCCTCGGGCACCCTGTCCATCGGCAGCTTTGTCGCCTTTAATTCCGCTTTTGGCTCCTTTACCGGAGCTCTGGACAGTTTTGTAAATGAACTGCTGGACCTGATGCAGAAGCGCAGTGAATTGAAGCGATTCTTCCCGGTGTTCAGCGCGGTTCCTGAGGATGACGATTCCAAGCAGATGCCCGGCGCACTATCCGGTGATTTGTCCCTGGAGCATGTTTCCTTCTCCTACGGCAAGGGCGGAAAAAATGTGCTGAATGATCTGTCTGTGCATATCAGGCCCGGCGAATATGTGGGGATTGTCGGTCCCTCCGGCTGTGGAAAATCCACACTTCTCAAGCTCCTTTTGGGATTTGAAACACCTCAGAGCGGTGCGATTATGATCGATAAACAGGATCTCGCTGCGCTGAATAAGGGAGCTTACCGCCGGCAACTGGGTGTTGTCCTGCAGAATGGCAAACTGATCTCCGGCTCCATTTATGATAACATTACCATCACCGCCCCGGATACAAACCTGGCCCGGGTAAATGAAGTTGTTGAGCAGGTAGGATTGAAGGATGACATCGCCCAGATGCCTATGGGACTGCATACCATGCTCAGTGAAAGCAGCAACACCATCTCCGGTGGCCAGCAGCAGCGGATCCTGATTGCCCGTGCGATCTGCGGCAAGCCTAAAATCCTGATCTTCGACGAGGCCACCAGCGCGCTGGATAATGTGACGCAGGCTACCGTCAGCAGCAGCCTGGATAAGATGAATGTGACAAGAATCGTGGTGGCGCATCGTCTCAGCACCATTAAAAACTGCGACCGAATCCTGGTGCTGCAGGGCGGCGAGATCATTCAGGAGGGTGATTACGACACCCTGATGCAGGATAAAAACGGACTGTTCTACGCGCTGGCCAGCCGCCAGATTGCGCAGTAAGGAGAACGATATGTTGACGAGAAAAATCGAGGCAGATTCCATGCTCTTTTACGACGGCGATACGCTGGTCCTCACGATGACGGAAACAGAAACGGGTAAGGATGTGTGCATCACCTTTCAGGGGGAGCTTCGCAGCGACACCACGCACCATATTCAGGACGAATTAGAGGCCTATGTCTCTGTGGGTGCCAGAATCATTCTGGATTTTGGTGCAGTGACTTTTGTTTCCGCTTCCGTTCTTGATGCTCTGCTGGATGTGCAGCAGCTTGCGGATTTCTTCCAAAAGGGTGACATTGTTCTGCGGAATCTGACGGATGAGGTGTATCAAATCATGGACAAGCGTGGATTGACAGATCTGCTGACCATCGAAGAGTGAGGAGATGACATACAATGCTTTGCCGTGCAATTCCTTATGAAGGGAAAGAACCCTATCTGTTTGTCAGTTACTGTCACGCCGACCAGGAGAAGCTCTATCCTCTGTTTGAGCAGATGGCCTCTGAGGGCTGCCGGCTGTGGTATGACGAAGGAAACCGCCCAGGGGAAGACTGGGTGGAAAACATCGAAGACCATTTGGAGCAGAGCAACGCCTGCCTGGCCTTTATTTCCTCCAGTTCCAGTCTGTCCCATAACTGCAAACGGGAGATTATTTTTGCCCTGAAATGCCGGAAAAAGGTGATACCGGTTCTCATTGAGGATGCTGAACTTCCCAAGGGACTGCGGCTTCAGTTGGCTGACATGCATTATCTGAAACGGTGGGACTTTCCCTCTGACAGGGAGCTGCTGAAAAAACTGTATGAGACCAAAGAAATCAAGGACTGTACATCCGGCAGCAGCGCCGGGCTGCTGCGTTCTGCAAGCGAGCAGATTCCCCCCGCAGAAAAGGAAACACCCGCCCAAAAGCCAGATGGGGGAATCCTGTCCCAGCTTTTTAGCGGCAGTCTCAAGCCCAGCAATCCGGACATCAAGCTGAAAAAGCCGGAGCCCGTCACGGAAAAAAAGGATGACCCGCAGAAAGAAAACGGTCACAATCCGGTCTCTGTCCACAAAGTGAAGGTGCGGGAAATCGTCGCGGTATCCAAGCGGAAGGAAAAGAAGCCGGAAGAAGAGGTGGAAATCCATACGGCTCTGGAAACAGATTCCAAGCCTCAGCCGGAGTGTTTTCCCCAAAATGATTCTGATCCTGATCAGGACGAAGGGACCATCCTCCAGAAATGTCCGGAAGTACCGGATGACGAGGGAACAGTTCTGGTTTCCGACTTTGACGATGAGAAAACGATTCAGGCCCCCCGTTTCAGTCCGGCGCTTCTTCTCTGCCCAGGCAAGGATCGGGCTTTCATTCTGAGCAAGCCGCAGATTACCCTGGGCCGCTCTCCCATCAAGTGCGATGTGATCATAGAAGGGAACGAGTCCATCAGCAAGCATCACGCGGATATCATCATGCTGAACGGAAAATACTACCTTTCTGACGCCGGCTCCACCAACGGCACCTATCTGAACGGAGAACGACTGGAACCGGGCAAGCAGATGCAGTTGGAAAACCCCGCTATGTTCAAGCTGAATGATGAACGCCTGATCTTCTTCAGCGGCCCCTCGGTGAATCGTCTGGTTCATCTGGAAAGCATCGGTCTGCTGATGAACGAAACCGAAACGGCAGTACGTATCATTGACGAGGCCAGAGTTCCCCTGAACCGCTCCCATCGCTGGCCTGACGGAACTCTGGCGGATCTGGAGATTCACCGCCATGCCCACGCCGTGGTTTGCCTCGATCCGAGCGGCTACAGTTTGAAGGATGATAATTCCATAAACGGTACCTATCTGAACGGTATCCGGCTGGATCAGGGCGCATCATCATCCCTGTCTTCCGGCGATCAGATCACCCTGGGGAAAACCACATTACGCTTCTATTCCATTTCTTTGAAAGGGGATAAACAATGAGAAAATACATTACAGGCATTCTGCTGACCGCCCTTCTGCTGGCCGGCTGCAGCCAGAGCAAACCCACCAGGGATGATCTTCCGCCTGTGGAAACCGGAACGATTCCCACCGGAATCGTTACTGATGGCGAGAATTTCCTTCCCCAGGGTACTTCCGCAGAATACACCCGGGATGACCCCGTCCTTATCGTACAGGAAGCACTCCCCAGCGGGGTACAGTTCTCCCTTTATGAAGACGGCCGGCTGATTCTTTCCGGCGGAAATATTATGGAAAGCATTGTGGATACCCGGGTTTTCAAAGAAAACGTCAGCAGTATTACCATCCTGGAATTCGGGGATGGTGTGGAGGAGATTGGAGAAAAGGCATTGGCCGGAGCCGAAAAGATTCAGAAGATCGACTTCGGCAGCAGTGTGAAACGCGTCGGCTACTACGCCTTCTCCAACTGCACCGGACTGACGGAAATCAGCTTCGGTGACAGCTTGACCACGATTGATGACTTTGCCTTCTCCGGCTGCTCCAAGCTCACGGATGTTAACCTGGATAAAAGTATTACACAGGTGGGCGGCTATGCCTTTTCCGGCTGCACGGGGCTGAAAAACGCGGTGCTCGGCCCCAGCATTCAGGATTTGGGCAGCAATGTTTTTGACGGCTGCACCAGCCTGAACTACCTGCGCATCCAGTGCGATATCACCAGCACCGGTCTGGGGGGCACCCCGAAGCTGGAAAACGTGGTGCTGGAAGACTCCGTTCAGAATCTGGGGGCCAGAGCCTTCAGCGGCTGCCCGGAGCTGCAGCGAATTACCTTCTCCAAGAATCTCAGGAGCATCGGCGACTATGCTTTTGCCGACTGCCCCAAATTGATTGAAATCACCCTGCCGGAGGGCATTACAAAGATCGGCAGTCACGTGTTCAGTGGCTGCTCCGCCCTGACCACCGTTCATGTGGGCAGCAATGTTGCGTCCATCGGCTACTATGCCTTCGCCAACTGCGCGGGGCTGACCGAAATCAACTTCGGCGACAGCCTGACTCAAATCGAGGACTACGCTTTCTCCGGCTGCGCCAAGCTGTCGGATGTGAATCTGGGTAAAAACATTTCCCAGGTAGGTGACTACGCCTTCTCCGGCTGCACGGGACTGAAAAATGCAGTCCTGGGCAACAACATCCGTACGTTGGGCAACAACGTATTTGATGGCTGCACCAGTCTTTCCTATCTGCGCATCCAGTGTGACATCTCCGGAACCGGCCTGAACGGCTGCCCCAAGCTGGAAAATGTGGTGCTGGAGGATTCCGTGAAGAGCTTGGGTGAACGGGCGTTCAATGGCTGCCCGGAGCTGCAGCGAATCACCTTTTCCAAGAATCTGACTGCCATCGGCGACTACGCCTTCGCGGACTGCACCAAACTCAAAGAAGTTTCTCTGCCCGACAGCCTCACCGAACTTGGCAACTATGTATTTAACGGCTGCACAGGCTTGACCACCGTCCATATCGGCAACAGCGTTCAGACCATGGGCCAACTCGTTTTCAACGGGTGCACCGGGCTAAAGACCATCGTCTGCGGTTCCAGCATCGGCAACGCCAGCTTCAAGGACTGCTCCGCTCTGATTACACTGACCCTCAGCGAAACCGTTCACTCCATCGGTGACAATGCGTTAAGCGGCTGCAAGGCGCTGACAGAGGTCGTACTGCCCTACGGCGTGGAAACCATCGGCGCGAGAGCTTTCTATGAGTGCACCGGCATGCGCAAGCTTACCCTTCCCGCCTCCCTCAAATCCATCGGCGATGAATTCATCTACGGCACAACGGAACTGAAAACGTTGCGTTTTGAGGGGAACGGCAACCAGTGGAGCAAGGTAAAAACCTCCAAAGGCTGGAATAAAAACGTCATGGGTGCTCTTACATGGATTTCGGAGTACGGAAGCTGAGCAGCCTCCCGACTTTTCGCCCGGAAGAACGCCCCAGGCTATTTTTGTAAGGATGTGATCATCATGCACTATACATATGCATCGTTATCAAACATGGGCGCCCGATCAAATAACGAGGATGCCCTGCGCGTCCGGAGCCGGGAGGGGAACCTGCTGGCCGTGGTGGCGGATGGTCTGGGCGGATACGACAACGGAGAGCTGGCCTCCCGGCTGGCCGTCGACTCCATTTTCCGGGAGCTGGAGCCGGAACAGGTGGACGAAGACACCCTGGCTTATTCCCTGATTCATGCCCACAGTGCGGTCCTTTCGGTCCGGAACTGCGGAAAAACCACTGCGGCGGCACTCTGGCTGTCAGAGAGCCTGGGCGCAGCTGCCCATGTGGGTGACACCCGGATCTACCAGTTCCGGGACGGGCGAATTGTGTTCCAATCCAAGGATCACAGCATGGTGCATCTGGCGCTGACGGTAGGCGAAATCACGGCCCAGGATCTTCGGCACCACAAGGACCGCAACAAGCTTTTCCGGGTGCTGGGAGAGGAAACCGAAAGCCCCAAGGTGGACAGCACCGAGCTGGACATCCGCCCGGGAGACCGGTTCCTTCTCTGCTCCGACGGTTTCTGGGAGCCGGTGACCGAGGAGGAGATGCTCCGGGACCTGGAAGCTTCCCAGACGCCCCAGCAGTGGCTGGACCGGATGGTTCGACGTATCTCGGATGCCGCCGATCCCAAACAGGATAACTATTCGGCAATCTGTATTTTTGTGGAATAATGCTTTCAAATACTGTAACACCGGTCCGATTCCTGTGTATACCGGTATGAAAGCAAAAACAAAACGCGAAAGGAGAAAAAACATGGAAGAAAAGCAGGCAAAATTGGAAGAACTCATGAAGGACGAGGCATTCGTGGATGCCATCTTTTCCAAGGAGAGTTCCGAAGAGGTACAGAAGCTGTTCGCCGAAAAGGGCGTGGAACTGACCATGGAAGAGGTTGAGGGCCTCGCTGCCGCGGTTCTGCAGGCTGCCCCCGAAGGGAACGGAGAGCTCTCCGAGGATGCCTTGGACTCCGTTGCCGGAGGAACTCACCGGTGGTTCCCTCGTCCGCTCCCCTTCCCCTTCCCCTTCCCCTTCCCCAGACCGCGCCCCGGCAAATGGCCCTGGATTCGGTGGTAAAAATCGGTAAGGTTCTCATAGTTAAACAACTTTTCCAAGAAAAATTTGCCTCAATGAAAAAACTTGCGTGATGTTGAAAAAGCAACATTTAGATTGTAACACGCGAGAGGCTGGCGTGTATACCAACATGAAAGCAACAGAGACTTAAACAAAACTAATAATATAACAAAAGGAGATTTAAATATGGAAACAATCAACATGAATGAAAAACTTCAGGACCTGATGAACAACAAGGAATTCATGGAAAGCATTCATAAAACCGCCAGCATTGAGGAGTATCAGCAACTGTTGGCTGCGAACGGTATTAACACTACTGTTGAGGAGCTGAAGGCTGGCTTTGAACAGGTTTCCTCTCTGGTCGGCGAAAACGGGGAGCTATCGGTTGAGGTGCTGGATGCCGTTGCCGGTGGGCGCGGTGTTAATGTACTGACACATCTCGGAGTTTGGGGGCAAATCGGATGTACCCTTGCAATGATGGCATGTGCAACAAATCCGGTAGGCTGGTATATCGCTGCGTGCGCTTGCGGTGCGGTTGCCCTGTGCAGCATGTGCTGATATAGAAAACTCGCTTGGGTTAGCAAGCGAGTACGCGTAACAGAAAGGATGATACTCATGACAGTTATTAATGAAGAAAAGTGGAAAGCGTTAGAGCAGAATGCCGAACTGAAGGCAGCACTGGAAACTGCAAATTCCCCCGAAATGGCTTATGAGATTCTGAAGCGCTATGGTGCAGATGTTTCGCTGGAGGAAGTCCGGGAAATGATCCAGAAAGAAGGAGTACTGTCCGAAAATGATCTGGATGATGTAGCCGGTGGTGTTGGTTGGCGTAGAGTTGTGGGCTTTAGAATTGTAATTTTGTTCAATCCGTTCCGCGTCAAGATGGTTCCGATCTACGGATAATCGTATGTAACGAATATTAGGCACTAAATATTTAGGAGGAAACAACCATGAACGAAAAAATGATGAAAATGGAAGAACTCATCAGAGATGAAGTGAAAGTCGCTGAAATTTTTACCGGCACCCCCGATGAAATCATGAAGAAGCTGGCAATGAATGGCATCGAATTGACTCAGGAAGAGTTTGATGCTATCTATGACGGTATTCACGAAGATGAGAATAGTGAAAACCTGAGTGAAAAAGACTTGGACGAAGTTGCCGGTGGATGCGGTGGTTGCTATAATTTCTGGAAGAAGGTCGGCAAGGCCATTGACAAAGCACTTCAGAGAATTTTTGGTCACTAATAAAAATATATAAATAGTTCTAAAGGAGAGCAAAATTATGAACGAAATGACTGCAAAAAAGCTTGCCGAAGTTATGAACGATGTAGAAGCTAACGAAAAGCTGGAATGCGCCAGCGGTATCGAAGAAATCACTGCCATTCTGAATGAGTATGGTGTGGAAATTACCGCAGCGGAACTGGAGGAAATTGTTGTAAAGTCTTCTGGTGAGGAATTATCTCTGGAAAGTCTGGACGAGGTTGCTGGTGGTGGATGGTTTAAGAAAACATGGAAGAGCATTAAGGGGCACATTTCATCTGCATTGAATGGCCTGTTTGATGGCTTCCTCGGTGGCTATTCCAACTAATTTCAGGGTCCAGAATCAAAAAAGGAAGGAAGACGGCAAACAAGCTTGTCTTCCTTTCTTCTCTATCCTGCATAGAGAAAAATGAGGTGAATATATTGAAGAATCTTATAGCTGCAGAATATCCTGTAATAGAAGAAGCCAGAAAAACAGGCAGAGGAAACTCATTTTTCTTGGAACTGATAAAGTCAACGATTGTCCTTTTTGTAATGATTTGCATCACAGGCGTAATATCAGATCTGCTTTGCGCCTTCATCCCGGAAGATGTCGCCCGTGAGCCATGGGATAATATTTTAATTCTTTACAGTGAAATATTCAGTATTGGAATTGGAATCATCTATTGCACTGTATTTGAACAGCGAAGCCTTCGGAGTGTTGGATTTTCTCATCCCATTTGTAAGCCATATGGAATTGGCGCTTTTTTAGGGATACTGGTTATTTCTCTGGTCGTACTCATCAGTACAATTTGCAAAGGACTGCACTTTTCCTATATCAATACGAAAGTAAGTATTCCAATCCAGACATTATTACTGGGTGGCTTTATCGTTCAAGGATTATCCGAAGAGGTTCTATGCAGAGGATATATCTTCGTATCCATCGCTCGAAAGAGTAGTGTTCCTCTCGCCTGCTTGGGAAGTTCTGTCTTATTCTGCCTGATTCACATTTTCAATGATGGCTTTTCTTTCATACCTATGCTGAATTTGATTTTGTTTGGAATTTTAGAATCATTGTTGTTTCTGAAAACAAACAACATATGGACAGCCGGCGCATTTCACAGTGTTTGGAATTATATGCAGGGGTGTGTGTACGGATTAAACGTCTCCGGAAATGGTTTTGCTGATTCCATTTTTGTTTTTGAGCAAACTGACAAAAAGCTTGTCAATGGCGGTGTATTCGGACCTGAAGGAAGTATCATTGTAACAATTGTGTTGCTTATAACATTGGCCGTGTTAGTCGCAATAATGCATCAAGAGGCGGCTAAGAAACAGGGAAAAAACTGATGGTATGTGCCATAAACGTAATACCTTCCTTATCAATCCTGCAACAACGCAGTTTACCCATCCAGCGCAAACTCTTTCCACTGCTCCAAGCCTATCGCTGACAATTTATCAATGGCCCTGGACAGCAGCACCCGGGCGTTTCCGGGGGTGATGCCTAAGTGCCGGGCGATTTCATCCCCGGAGCGGTTTTCAAAGTAGCGCATTTTCACGATCATCTGCTGCCGTTCGGGGAGCCGGGAGATGGCCTGGAGCAGTTTTTCACGGAGCTGTTCCAGGTAGATTCCCCGGTCCAGGTCAATTCCCATGTCCTGCAGGGTTTCGGCGATTTCGTCGTAGTCCTCGCTGATGACGTGATCCCGATAGTAGTTCTTGATGCGGCTGTTGGTGATCAGGTACAGCCAGGTGGAGCGCTTTCCCTTAGCGGGGTCGTAGTCGCTGTAATGCCGGTAGCAGTAAACAAACACCTCGGCAGTCAGGTCCTCGGCATCTTCCCTGTGGGAGATTTTTTTATAGACATAGTTCAGCACCCGGTTGTAATTGTCCCGATAGAAGGTTTCATAGTCCGGCTGCTGACCGTTAAAGGAAATCAGCATGTTTTTTCACTCCGATCTGTAACGGTTTGATTCACTGCGTGTATACAGTGGTAGAATCACGTTTTGGAGGTGTTGCCATGAAAAAGAGCATGGAGCAGATGCTGAAGCTGGTGGCAGATTTTGAAGCGTTCTGCGCACCGACTGCCGAAAGCCAGGCGACTTTCGATGGCGATGAATTGGACGCAGCGGAGCTGGATCTGATTGCCGCCGCCGGAACCATCCCTCCCCACGCGGAGCAAAAGCCCGGCCCAAAGGAGTAATCAACCAAATGCGCCCCGTCCCACCGGGGCGCTTTTCTTATGCTGTTCATTTTTTCCGGTTTATTCTATCATTTTTTTCGTAAGGATACAATAGGTAGTTGTGCAATTCTGAAAAATATGTTATATTTTAACAATGAGGGATAGGCTTGTTTTCACGTTCAGCCATGCGCTTCCAAGCCGGTCTTATACACAGAAAGAGGAGACTTCTATGGAACAAACAGCATCCTGGCCCGGGTGGGAGACGGTACGGCTGATTGGCCGGGGGAGTTTCGGGGCGGTTTATGAGATTCAGCGGTCGCTTTTCGGCGAGGTGGAAAAGGCGGCGCTGAAGGTCATTACAATTCCTCAGAACGTCAGTGATATTGAGGAACTGCGCAATGAAGGTTTCGATAAGGAAAGCATCACGGATACCTTCAAGAACCATCTGAAAAGCATTGTGGCCGAGTATTCCCTCATGCGGAAAATGAATGGCAGTGCCAACATTGTCAACTGCGACGACGTACGCTATGTGCAGCACGAGGACGGCATCGGTTGGGATATCTACATCAAGATGGAACTGCTGACGCCGCTGACGAAGACGCTTCCCGACGCGATTCCCGAAGAAACCGTCATTAAAATTGCCCTGGATTTGTGTTCCGCGCTGGAACTGTGCAAGAAACACGACATTGTGCACCGGGATATCAAGCCCCAGAATATCTTTGTGTCCGACAATGGGGATTATAAGCTGGGCGATTTCGGTATTGCCAAAACGGTAGAAAAAACCATGAGCGGTACCAAGATCGGCACCTATAAGTACATGGCTCCGGAGGTTTATAACAACCAGCCCTACGGCAGCGCAGCAGATATTTATTCCCTGGGGCTGGTGCTCTATTGGATGCTAAATGGGCGCCGGATGCCTTTCTTACCCCTGCCGCCGGCAAAACTCAGCGCTGGCATGAACGAAGCGGCCCGCGCTCGCCGTCTGGCGGGAGAGCCTGTTCCAGCGCCCAAAAATGGCAGCGAGGGACTGAAAGCCATTGTTTTGAAAGCCTGTGCCTATGAGCCGAAGGAGCGCTATACCGACGCCAGGCAGATGAAGGAGGCGCTGGAGCATTTGTCTGTGACCTCTGAGAGGCCGGAGGAAAAAGGAACCGTAGCAGTACGGAAACCCATGGCAGGAAAGAAAGTGCCAGTCGTGCCCCTTCGTGAAGAAGTGGCGGAATCGGACGCAACCATTGTGTCCGCTGTCCAGAAGCCCTTCTCCGGGCAGGAACAGAAGAATGCGCCCCATGCTGCTCCCAAAAAGCGGAGGAGGTCTTTGATTGCCGCAGCCTGCATTCTGGTAGGAATCATCGTCTGCGGTTCCGTGTTTCTCCTTGGCAAAGGCTCCAGACAAACTGAGATGGCCGCCGGGCCAACCATCGGGGCTACAACGGAAGTGACCACTGAGGCCATGACGGAGGCACCTACCGAGGACGAGACTGCCCGCTTGGATGCGGCATATGCTGCCGCAGAGCAATTGCTGCAAGCTGAGAAATACGATCAAGCCATTGCTGCCTTTGAAGCGCTGAACGGTTATAAAGACAGTTCTGCGCAGATTGAAATTGCCCATCAGCAGAGCCAATATGCAGAAGCGGAAGCCTTGGCGCAATCCGGGAAAACCGCAGAAGCGGCTATCGCATTCTATAAACTTGGAGATAAGCAGCGAAGTTTTGCACTTTGGGACGAAGTGGCAGTGCGGGATACCATATCAGGAATCGAGCACACTGTAGGCATAAACTCTGATGGTACTGTGGTAGCTGTGGGAGATAATAGATTTAGCCAGTGCAACGTCGGCAGTTGGAAGGACATTATCGCCATCAGCGCAGGTGATGATTACACCGTTGGTCTGAAGTCTGACGGCACTGTGGTGGCTGTGGGAGATAATAGATCTAGCCAGTGCAATGTCGGCAGTTGGAAGGACATCGTAGCCGTCAGCTCTGGTTCGGTACACACCGTAGGCCTGAGATCCGACGGTACTGTGGTAGCTGTGGGAGATAATGGGTTTGGCCAGCGCGATGTCAGCGACTGGACAAACATTGTTGCCGTCAGCGCAGGTTACGGACACACCGTAGGCCTGAGATCCGACGGCACAGTGGTGGCTGTGGGACATAATGAGTTTGGCCAGTGTGATGTCAGTAGCTGGAAGGACATCACCGCCGTCAGTGCCGGTTACGGACACACCGTAGGCCTGAAATCCGATGGCACTGTGGTGGCTGCAGGACATGATAGCAGCAGCTGGGAGTACATCACCGCTGTCAGCGCGGATTCTGGATACACAACAGATCCGAAATCCGACGGCACTGTGGCAGCTGTAGGAAATAATTGCAGCAGCTGGAAGGACATCATCGCTGTCAGCGCGGGTGCAATGCATTTTGTGGGGCTTCAATCTGACGGCACTGTGGTGGCTGTGGGAAATAATGGGTTTGGCCAGTGCGATGTCAGCAGTTGGAAGGACATTATCGCCATCAGCGCAGGTGATGATTACACCGTTGGTCTGAAGTCCGACGGCACTGTGGTGGCTGTGGGACTTGATGAGTATGGTCGGTGCGATATCAGTGGTTGGAAAGACATGAAACGCCCCCCCATCAGCGCGGAGCACCAAGCAAAGCTGGACGAGGCCAGGCAGGCATTTGAAGCACAGCAAGCAGCAGATTATGCCGCCGCAGAGGAATTGCTGCAAGCCGGGAAATACGATCAAGCCATCGCTGCTTTTGAGGCGCTGAATGGCTATCGAAACAGTACCGCACAGATTGAAATTGCTCGTCAACAGAGCCAATATGCAGAAGCGGAAGCATTGGCACAATCCGGGAAAACCGCGGAAGCTGCCATTGCATTCTACAAACTGGGGGACAGGCAGCGGAGTTTTGCGCTCTGGGACGAAGTAGCAATACGGGATACGATTAGCGCTCAAGGCTTTCACACCGTGGGCCTGAAAGCAGATGGCACAGTGATGGCTGTGGGAGATAACGAGTTTGGCCAATGCGATATCGGCAGCTGGAAGGACATCATAGCCCTCAGCACAAGTTTTGACCACACTGTAGGCCTGAAATCCGACGGAACTGTGGTGGCTGTGGGAGATAATGAGTATGGCCAATGCGATGTCAGCGACTGGAAAGACATTGCTGCCATCAGCGCGGGATTTGGACACACCGTAGGCCTGAAAGCCGACGGCACTGTGGTGGCTGTGGGAAGTAATGAAAACATGGATGGCAATTATGTTGGACAGTGCGATGTCAGCAGCTGGAAGGATATCATAGCCGTCAGCGCGGGAGCGGCACATACCGTAGGCCTGAAATCCGACGGCACTGTGGTGGCTGTGGGAAGTAATGAAAACATGGATGGCAATTATGTTGGACAGTGCGATGTCAGTAGCTGGAAGGACATCATAGCCGTCAGTGCGGGATTTGGACACACTGTAGGCTTGAGATCCGATGGCACTGTGGTGGCTGTTGGCGATAATGAGTATGGCCAATGCGATGTCAGCAGTTGGAAGGACATCATAGCCGTCAGCGCGGGATTGGTACACACCGTAGGCCTGAAAGCCGACGGCACTACTATGGCTTCTCCTGATATAAGCCTGCTTGATGTTAGTGTTTGGGAGAACATCGTAGCTGTCAGCGCGGGAAGCCTTCATACGGTAGGCCTGAAAGCCGACGGCACTGTGGTGGCTGTGGGAGATAATGAGTATGGCCAGTGCGACGTTGACGACTGGAAAAACATCAAGCTCCCTTCCTCTTCCGAAGAAATGCAGAATGCTGCAAATCAGTCAGTGAAATCGGCATCAACAGAAGACGTTCAGAGTGCGGGGGCAAGTGGAAATAGCAGCACTCAGGCATCAAACAAGTCACAGCCTGTGACCAACCCCACGGAAAGTACTGCCCCCTCGTACACACCGGTCTATACTCCGCCGACGGAACAGACTGTACCGCTGGAAACTTCTCCGACAGAACCAACTACTGAAACATCTGGTGCCGCATGGTGGATGAATGATGAAATCATTCCTGACGAAGGATGTGCAACGGGAACTTCCGGAAATTAACTCGTAAAAGAATCGAATCTCCCGTAACGTTTGTTTCGATTCGGTGTATTTACATAGATGTAGGCACAACACATCCGAAAGGAGAAATGAGTACTGGAAGAATGCTGCTGCTATCAGCGCAGGAAAACACTGCACGGCAGAAATAATGTTGATGGCACACTGATCGCTGTGGGGGACAACTAGTCCGGCCAATGCGACATAGTCGACTGGAGAAACATCAAGTTTCCGGCAAAATAGAAAAGAGGAATTTTTATGGAACAAATAGTAACCTGGCCCGGATGGGAAACGGTACGGCTGATTGGTCGGGGAAGCTTTGGAGCGGTTTATGAAATTCAGCGGACGCTGTTCGGTGAGGTGGAAAAGGCGGCTTTAAAGGTCGTTACAATCCCTCAAAATGCCAGCGATATTGAAGAATTGCGCAGCGATGGCTTTGATGAGGAGAGCATCACCGACTCTTTCAAGAATCATCTGAAAAGCATTGTGTCCGAGTATACACTTATGCGGAAAATGAACGGCTGCACAAATATCGTCAACTGCGACGACGTGCGCTATGTGCAGCATGAGGACGGCATCGGTTGGGATATCTACATCAAAATGGAGCTGTTGACTCCATTGGCAAAGACTCTCCCCGATGAAATTTCCGAGGATACCGTCATTAAAATAGCCACGGATTTGTGTTCCGCCCTGGAGCTGTGTGAAAAATTTGGCATCATTCACCGAGACATCAAACCCCAGAATATCTTTGTGTCCGACAACGGGGATTATAAGCTGGGTGATTTCGGCATTGCCAAGACGGCGGAAAAGACGATGAGCGGCACCAAGATCGGCACCTATAAGTACATGGCTCCGGAGGTTTATAATAATCGGCCTTACGGAAGCGCTGCGGATCTCTATTCTTTGGGTCTGGTGCTCTACTGGCTCTTGAACGAGCGTCGTATGCCCTTCCTGCCGCTGCCGCCTGCAAAGCTCAGTGCGGGCATGGACGAAGCGGCCCGCGCTCGCCGCTTGGCGGGAGAACCGATTCCCGCACCCAAAAACGGCAGCGAGGGACTGAAACAGATCATCCTGAAAGCCTGCGCCTATGATCCAAAGGAGCGCTATCCGGATGCAAAGAAAATGAAGGAAGCGCTGAACAAGCTGCGCACAGCTGTGCCCGAGGAGCAGGAGGAGCAGGAGGAGCAGGATGAAGATGCAACAGTAGTTAATTACAGGTCCTCGGCAAAAGGATGCGCGCGAACTGACATGCCGGGAGGCAGCGTTCCTGCCACGGAGGTAGAAAAACCAGTGCAGCCCTCCCCTGACCTAGGATCTGTTCCGGAGGCAAAGCCATCTTCTACGTCCCAGAAGCGGAAGAATATTACCGAGCCAAAAAGCAAAGATTCGGGTGCCGCAGTATCTCCCCCGCCCCAAAAAAGGAAAAAGCATAAACCGGTAAAAATATTGCCAATTGCCTGCCTGGTCACGCTGATCATGATTCTGTCTCTGGTGACTGTTGGATGGTTCAACTGCTGGTTTGGACATCAATGGAGCGAAGCAACCTGCACTTCCCCCCAAATCTGTCAGAGGTGCGGTACCCAGAGTGATAAGATTGCGGAGCATCAATGGAGCGAAGCAACCTGCACCTCACCACCCACCTGCCAGATATGTGGCGCCCAGGATGGTGAGGTTTTGGGACACCAATGGAGCGAAGCAACCTGCATCTCCCCCCAAACCTGCCAGAGATGCGGTGCCCAGAAGGGCGAAGCTTCGGGTCATCAGTGGAGCGAAGCAACCTGCACTTCCCCCCAAACCTGCCAGGTGTGCGGCACCCAGAGGGGGGAGGTTCTGGAACATCAATGGACCGGAGCAACCTGCTCCTCCCCCCAAACCTGTCAGGTGTGCGGCGCCCAGAATGGTGAGATTTTGGGACATCAATGGAGCGAAGCAACCTGCACCACAGCCCAGATCTGTCAGCGGTGTGGTGCCCAGAATGGTGAAGCTTTAGGACACCAATGGAACAAAGCAACCTGCGCCGCAGCCCAGACCTGTCAACGGTGTGGTGCCCAGGAGGGTACAGCTTTGGCGCATCGATGGAGTGAGGCCACCTGCACCACGGCTCAAACTTGCCAATTGTGTGGAGCGACCATGGGAAAACCTTTGCCGCATTCATGGGCAGACGCAAATCAGAACTCAACTTATTGCAAGGTCTGCGGCATAAAAAAGAATAAAATGATGCCTTCGGAAAATTTGGGGTACATGAGCTTGGATAAGAGGAAGGATGCATTCCTTTGGGGACAATCAACCTTCCGCAGAAGTGACGTTACGTCGATTGTATTCTCCGGTGCGATTGACAAAGCCCCCGCCAGTGCGTGGGATGTATCTGCCTCCCGTGACAAAAGTGTTCTTGCTTGGTTGGATAAAGGCCGCCTGACAATTGCATCTGACGGAATTATCGGTGCGCATCCGAATTCTTCGTGGCTGTTTGCAGAGTTCAGAAATGTAACATCCATTGATTTTTCGGATAGATTTGATACATCCACCGTTTCAAATATGAATGCGATGTTTTCGGGCTGTTCGGCTGTTCGTGAGTTGGATCTTTCTGCATTTCGTACTTCCAAAGTATCCGATATGGGCGGCATGTTCAACAATTGTAATGAATTGGTGTCCGTGGATGTTTCGAGCTTTGATACATCAAATGTCCGCCACATGCAGTGGATGTTCGGGCAAAACAGCAAACTGAAAAGCCTTGATATTTCGAACTTTGATACAAGTCGTGTTATGGAGGATGGTTTCATCTTCTATTATTGCTCACAACTATCCAGTGTTACCCTCCCCAAAAACATGTCCAGAATTGGCGCTTCGGCGTTTGAGGGTTGTGCAAACTTGAAAGAAGTTACCATCAGTCGGAGCTGCGCCGTTCAGGATGGGACTTTCCCGAAGGGCTGCACTGTGAAGTACTATTAACTATCTAATCAAAATCGAGGTGTTTCATTTTGGCATTCACACTGGAAGCCGCCTGCTTTTCACACATCGGAAAACGCAGGAGCAATCACGAGGACAATTTCTTCTTTGATGGGAAGTGTCTGGCGGAGGAGAATCACGGCACGGAAGCGCCCCTTTTTCTTGAACGCCCTCTGACGGCAGGGCAGTGCCTCTGCGTTTTCGACGGTATGGGTGGTGAAAGCAATGGTGAGACGGCTGCCTTTGTGGCGGCGGAGCGGATGAAAGAATATGTCCGCAGGCCGAAAGGATTCTTCATTTCAGAGGATACATATCTGAAAAGAATGGTAGAGCAGCTCAATTCCGCCGTTGTCGCCAGGGCAGAGGAACTGCTGATCAGCCGCATGGGCACCACCATGGCAGCGTTGTACTTTACCAGGCGGCAAGTTTACTGCTGCAACGTGGGTGACAGCCGTGTCCACCGGCTGCGCAGGGGGGCTTTTACCCAGCTATCAATGGATCATGTGTCTAAAATGTCCCTGAACCGGGGGCGGAAAGCCCCTTTGACCCAGCATCTGGGAATGGATCCCCAGGAGGTTTTATTGGAGCCGTATATTAATAAATATAATCTGCTCCCGGGAGATCAGTATATGCTGTGCAGTGATGGATTGACGGATATGCTTGAGGACAGCGATATTGTGGAAATCCTGCAAAAAAACAACTCCATCCAAGATGCCGTCCTGCAACTGGTCAATGCCGCACTGGAACACGGCGGAAGGGATAACATCACTGTTATCCTCTGCCGCATCCGATAGAACGTAAGTGTTCAATAGTACCATCAAACGGCAGTCTCCAAATCGGAGGCTGCCGTTCAAATCATCAGTCTGTGAATGTGCAATTGCGTAGGAGTGTCCATCTTTTGTTCTGCGTAGATACTGCTTTCCTGACGGAAAATCGTGTGCCACGAAACCGCCGGTTTCATTGGATTCTTCCCGCCACAGAGGGCGCTGCCCTCCTTTGGATTCCACCTGCCAAGAGTACTCTGTCCCCTTTGGATTCCCCAGCCAACAGGGCGCTCTCACTCCTATTGGAAACCCAGAGTGGGGGCTGTCTCACTAACGGAGTGAGGCAGCCCCGAAAATACAGCGCCCGGCTCTTGAAAAGAGTCGGGCGTTGGCGTATCATTAAGGTGTGAAACAAAACTACACACAAGTAGAGTATACAGCATAAAGTACGCCCGGCCCCAGGGAATCTTGATGAGATTTACCACGAGAATGTCCGCAAAAATCACCAGCAGAAACACCGCCGCCACCCCGGACGCATTGCCCACGACGGACTGCGGCAGATGAAAAACATGGCATCTGTACCGCTACCGGGGTGTCCCGAGCCGCAATTCGGGGCGGACTGGATCCCCAGTTGGCGTTCAGTATGTCGGATTTGTATATTCAGAAGCTGGAGCTGATGCGGGATGTAGCCACCGTGGAGCGGCTGGGCGTGGCCGCCTTCATGGTCACGGACGGCCCTCACGGTCTGCGAAAGCAGGCGGGGGAATCCGACCATCTGGGCCTGAATGCCTCCGTACCCGCGACCTGCTTCCCCACGGCAGCGGCAACGACCTGCTGGAAGACCTTTCTATCTTGAAAGAACCCCCTTTTTCCGATCAGGGAAGCATTGTGGAAGTATTTACGGATCTGTCTATCTGGGCAGCGATTCGGAAAGCCATTGATCGGGAGAACCCAAACGCTTTGGCTGCATGAAAATCTGTTTTCGATTTGTGGAGGGAAAACCATTATAAACAGCCCCAGTGGACGACTGTGTGTCATCTACTGGGGCTCATCTCTCCTTGATGTACTTCGCAGCTTGTTCAGGACGCAGACGCCCATGGAGCCGACTCCCCGGAAGGTCAGGTTGCCGTTGAAAAAGCAGTCCGCAAACAAAACAAAGCCGACTGCATTTCGGAAAAAACACGATTTTTGCTTGTCGTATGACAGAATGAGTGATAAAATGGAACGAAGCTACCAGAAAACAGGATTTCCGGTGAACTGAAAAATATAATCCACAGCCTTTGGAAAATCGTTTTGACCGGCGGCATTTATCAGGAATCCGGCAGCAGCAAGCAAAACGTCAATTCCGCCATCCGCAGGCTGGAAGGCGAAGACATTTTCGATCTGACCCATTTCAAAGGAAAAAGCAACCAGGTGTTTCCAGCCGAGAACGGGAAGCGTTTTGCCATTGAGACGGTTGCCCGGATTTATGAGGCGGAAAGCAGGGCCTTCGCCTCCCGGACGGAAGAGGAAATCAATATACATGTCCGGCTTCTGTTGACTCCTTCCCCGTGCAGCTCCAGGCCTTACAGCAGGATCCCGCGCCCTGGGTGCGGAATCCTTCATAACAGAATGAGAGAAGGAAAACCATGCGAATTGCGATTGTTGAGGACGAGGCAATCTATGCAGAAAAATTGCGGGACTATTTGCAAAGGTACACCCAGGACTACGGGCAGGAATGGGATGTTTCCTTTTTCGCAGACGGCATTTCATTTCTGAACAGCTTCAAAGGGCAGTTCGATGTGATCCTGCTGGATATCTCCATGCCGGTGCTGGATGGAATGGAGGTTGCCAAACGGCTTCGCGCCATTGATTCGGAGGTGGTGCTGCTGTTTGTCACCAACCTGGCACAGTACGCCATCCGGGGCTATGAGGTGGGGGCTTTTGACTACATTCTGAAACCCATCCATTACTTTCCCTTTTCCCAGCGTCTCAGCCGGGCGGTGGGCAGGGTCAAAAGCAAGGCGAAGAATTACCTGGTACTGAACGCCCGGGAAGGGATGCAGAAGCTGGATGTGAATGCCATCTACTATGTGGAAAGCCGGAACCACGATCTGATCTTTCACACGGAATCCGGCATTTTCACATTGGGCGGCACCATGAAGGACGTTGAGGAGCGGCTCCAGCCTTACTCCTTTTTTCGCTGCAACAAGGGTTATCTGGTGTCCCTGCGGCATGTGGACAGTGTTCAGGATGGATGCGCCCTTGTCCATGGGCAGAAGCTGCTGATCAGCAGAACCCGAAAGAATGAATTTATGGAAGCGCTGATCAACTATGTGGGAGGTGGTGTGCTGTGAACGCTGCTGTTTTGGACATCCCCCGGATTTATACCGGCATTGCCGAATGGATGGCCTGCATGATTTTCGCGCTTCAATTCAAGCCCCGTGTCCCGAAAAGATGGACCTGCCTGATCTGCGCCGGGGCACTGGTCTGTCAGTGCGCGTTTTTGGAGCTGACCGACGATCTGCCCATCTTTTTCTGGATTCCCTGCATGGCCGCGGCGGCGGGGATGATGCTGGGGCTGCTGATGGCGCTGTGTGACCTGGATTTTCCGGCCTGTGCCTATACCTGCGTCCGGGCGTTTATCCTGGCGGAGTTCGCCGCATCCCTGGAATGGCAGATTCACTGTTATTTATGGCCGTCAAACCGGGCAATCTGGTGGCAGCGCTATGGCCTGTTGCTGCTGGTGTATGGCAGTGTTTTTCTGGTCATGACGCTGCTGGAGCGGCGGTGCAGCCCCAGAGAAGAACGCCTGATGATTACGCCCCATGAGCTGGTGACAACCGCCATCATGGGTATTTGTGTGTTTGCAATCAGCAACCTCAGCTTCTATGTCAAGAGCACCCCATTCAGCGGGCAGTATGCCAGCGAGATCAACAACATCCGTACCTTTTCCGATCTGTGCGGCGTGATGATCCTGTATGCCTACCATCTGCAGCGAATGCAGAACCGGGCCCGGGAGGAACTGGGTGCCATGCAATCCATTCTGGAGAGCCAGTATGCCCAGTACCGTCTGGGCCGGGACTCCATCGACATGATCAACCGGAAATATCACGACCTGAAGCACCAGATTTCCGCGCTGCGGGCGGATAATGACCCGGCTGTCCGCAACCGGTGGCTGGACGAGATGGAAGAGGATATC
>JALFGI010000098.1 GCA_022777455.1 Clostridiales bacterium
ATGCCGCTGTCGGCAGCCTGTATCAGCAGGCGCTCTACTCCATCGCGCTGGTGCTGTTTTTGTTCATCATGCTCATCAATGTGCTGCTGAATGTATTTGTGAAGAAGGAGCGTTGAACCGTGGATTTTGGAAAAAAGAGAAAGCTCTGGAATCTGGCGGTGAAGGCCGCCCTGTACATTGCCTCCGGCACCACGGCGGCGCTGCTGATCTTTCTCATCGGATACATCTTCCTGAAGGGCGTTCCCTATCTGAGCTGGGACCTGCTCACCACCCAGACCAGCTACTTAAGAAATACCATCGGCATCCTGCCCAATATTCTCAATACGGTGTACATCATCCTGGTGGCCATGGTCATCGTCCTGCCCCTGGGGGTGGGCGCGGCCATTTACCTGACGGAGTACGCCGAAAACAGAAGGGTCTCCGCCCTGATTGAGTTCGCCGCCGAGACCCTCACCGGCATTCCCTCCATCATTTTCGGCCTGGTGGGCATGCTGATCTTCGTCCAGCTGATGGGACTGGGGGCGGGCATTCTGGCCGGCGGCCTGACATTGGTGATTATGATCCTGCCCACCATCCTGCGCACCACCCAGGAGAGCCTGAAAACCGTACCCCAAGCCTACCGGGAGGGGGCTCTGGCTCTGGGGGCAGGAAAGTGGCGGATGATCCGCACCGTGGTGCTGCCCAACGCCGTGGACGGCATCGTCACCGGCTGCATCCTGGCCATCGGACGAATCACCGGCGAGTCCGCCGCCCTGCTGTTTACCGCAGGTTTCGGCCTGAAGCTGAACGGCTTTATCAAATCCCTGCGCACCTCCTCCGCCACCCTCACCGTGGCCCTGTATGTTTATGCCAGCGAGCAGGGAAAAATCGACGTGGCCTTCGCCATCGCCTTGATCCTGATGGTGCTGACCCTGATCATCAATTTCGCCGCCGGTTTTGCGGGGAAACACCTGAAACGGTGAATTGTCATTTATCGCACCGTTCGTAGGGCGGGGTCTTGACCCCGCCGACCCGGTTCTGATTTTTGAATGGTACGTTGAATGGTATTATTTCCGAAATGATCATCGAAAATGTCCCAAAATTGACAGTTGATTTCATTTGTCCAACCTGGCAGGTTTCGTTACCTGGTCGGCGGGGTCAAGACCCCGCCCTACGAAATGAATGCGGCAAGCATGACGATAAAAGGAGCAAATCAATGGAACCGATCATCGAAATATCCAATCTGAATCTATGGTATGGGGAGAAGCAGGCCCTGCGGGATGTGCGGGCTTCCATCCCGGCCCATGAGATCACCGCCCTGATCGGGCCCTCCGGCTGCGGCAAGTCCACCTTCCTGAAAACCCTGAACCGGATGCAGGACCTGGTGCCCGGGGTGAAGATCCAGGGGCAGGTGCTCTATGAAGGTCAGGACATCTACGCCCCGGGGGTGGATGTGACCTGGCTGCGCAAGCGCATCGGCATGGTGTTCCAGAAGGCCAATCCCTTCCCCATGAGCATTTACGACAACATCGCCTACGGCCCCCGGACCCACGGCATCAAGGGCAAGGCCAAGCTGGACGAGATCGTGGAGCGCTCCCTGCGGGACGCCGCCATCTGGGACGAGGTGAAGGATCGGCTCAAATCCTCCGCCCTGGGCCTTTCCGGCGGCCAGCAGCAGCGGCTGTGCATTGCCCGGGCCCTGGCGGTGGAGCCGGATGTGCTGCTGATGGACGAATCCACCTCCGCCCTGGACCCCATCTCCACGGGGAAAATCGAGGACCTGGCGGTGCAGCTGAAAGAGAAGTACACGGTGATTATGGTCACCCACAACATGCAGCAGGCTGCCAGAATTTCCGACAACTGCGCCTTCTTCCTCCTGGGAGAGCTGGTGGAATGGGGAAAGACCGACCTTCTCTTTTCCAATCCCGCGGACAGACGGACGGAGGACTATATTACGGGGAGGTTTGGATAATGCGTTCCAAATTTGACATGCAGCTGGAAGGGCTGAAACAGGAAATGACCACCATGGGAATGCTCTGCGAGAATTCCATCGCCAAGGCATCCCACGCCCTTTTGAACGCCGACCTGGCCCTGGCCAGAGAGCTGCCGGAGGGGCTGAATCAGATCACCCAGAAGGAGCGGGACATCGAAGCCATCTGCCTGCGGCTCCTGCTGCACCAGCAGCCCGTGGCCCGGGACCTGCGCACCGTGTCCTCCGCCCTGAAGATGGTCACCGATGCCCAGCGGATCGGCACCCAGTCGGCGGACATCAGCGAAATCGTGGCTCTGGGCAACATTCGATCCATCCCGGAGGGACTGCCCATGCGGGACATGGCCACCGCCGTGGTGCGGATGGTGACGGACAGCATCGATGCCTTTGTAAGACAGGATGGAAAAATCGCTCGATCTGTGATAGAATATGATGATGTGGTGGACGGTTATTTCAACACCGTCAAAGCGGATGTGATTGCCCTGCTGAAGCAGCCGAAGGAAAGCGGGGAAGCACTGGTGGACCTGCTGATGATCGCCAAGTACTACGAGCGGATCGGCGATCACGCGGTGAACATTGCCAAATGGGTGCTCTTCTCCCTCACCGGCAATCTGGAAATCCACGAAGCCTATTACGAAGAAGGCGGACACGTCAGCGAGAAATGAGGAAGCGATTATGATCTATTGTGTGGAAGACGACGACAGCATCCGGGAACTGATGCTCTATGCCCTGCGGGCGTCAAACTACAGTGCGACGGGCCTGCCGGATGCGGGCGCTTTCTGGCAGGCCCTGCGGCGGGAAAAGCCGGAGCTGGTGCTGCTGGACGTGATGCTGCCCGACGAGGACGGCATCAGCATCCTGAAAAAGCTCCGCAGCGCCCCGGCCTCGGCGGACATTCCCGTGATCATGGCCACCGCCAAGGGGACGGAATTCGACAAGGTGATCGGCCTGGACCTGGGGGCTGACGACTACCTGGCCAAGCCCTTCGGCATGATGGAAATGGTGGCCCGGGTGAAGGCGGTGCTGCGCCGGGTCGGCCACACCGTTGTGTCTCCGGTGCTTTCCTGCAAAAATATCCAGATGAACGAGGCCTCCCACCGGGTCAGCGTGGATGGAAAAACCGTGGACCTGACGGTGAAGGAATATGAGCTTCTGCGGCTCTTTTTGAAGAATCCCGGGTTGGCATTCACCCGGGAAAATCTGCTTTCTTCCATCTGGGAAAGTGAATTCCAGGGGGAGACCCGGACGGTGGATGTGCACATCGCCACCCTGCGCACCAAGCTGGGTACGGCGGGGGAGGCCATCCGAACCGTGCGGGGCGTGGGCTATCGATTGGAGGAAAATCCGTGACAAAGAGAATTTTCAAAGCCATCTGCGCAGCGTCGCTGGGTGTCTTTGTGGTGACCATGCTGCTGATCATGGGTGTTTTGTACAACTATTTTTCTTCGGTGCAGCAACAGCAGCTGAAGGCCCAGACCGCTCTGGCCGTCCGGGGCGTGGAGCAGCAGGGCATGGACTATTTTCAGGGGCTGGAGGCGGAGGATCTGCGCATCACCTGGATCGGGGCGGGGGGCGACGTGCTCTATGACAGCGTCACCGACTCCGGTTCCATGGAGAACCACCTCCAGCGGGAGGAGATCCGTCAGGCGCTGGCAGAGGGGTTTGGCGAGAGCTCCCGGTATTCTTCCACGCTGATGAAGCAGTACCTCTACTCCGCCCGGCGGCTCAGCGACGGCACGGTGCTCCGGCTTTCCATCTCCCACAACACCATTTTGGTGCTGCTTCTGGGAATGCTCCAGCCGATTCTGATTGTGATTGCGGTGGCGCTGGTGCTGTCCTTCCTGCTGGCCAGCCGACTTTCCAAGCGAATCGTGGAACCCATGAACAAGCTGAATCTGGATGAGCCTCTGGAAAACGAGGGCTACGACGAGCTGTCCCCCCTGCTTCGCCGGATTTACAGCCAGCAGCAGCATCTGAAGGCCCAGGAGGCTACCCTGGCCCGGAAGCAGAATGAGCTGGATGCCATTGTGGGCCACCTGGAGGAGGGCATGATTCTTTTGGATCAGGACTGCAAGGTGATCACCGCCAACCAGTCCGCCCTGCACCTGATGGATGTGCGCAATCCCAAGGTGGCGGGCATCAGCCTGCTGTCCCTGAACCGGAACCTGGAGCTCCAGGAGGCGGTGCGCCAGGCCATGGAGGGCAGCTCCGTCACGAAAAAAACCACCATGCACGGCAGAACCATCCGGATTCAGGCTGCCGCCGTGGGCCGGGAACAGGAGATGTCCGGCGTGGCGGTGGTGCTCTTCGACATCACCCAGTCCGAACAGGCGGAGCAGCGCCGCCGGGAATTCACCGCCAATGTGTCCCACGAGCTGAAAACCCCGCTGCAGTCCATCTCCGGCTATTCCGAGCTGATGAAATGCGGCATGACAAAGCCCGAAGATGTGCAGCCCTTCGCCCAGCGTATTTATTCCGAAACCCAGCGGCTGATCAGCCTGGTGGAGGACATCATCAACCTGTCCCACCTGGACGAGGGGGACAGCTACGACTGGAAGCAGGTGGACTTGTTTGCCGCTGCCCGGGAGGTGGTGGGAAGCCTGAGGGATGTGGCCGCCGGAAAAGGCGTGGCGCTGACCCTGGAAGGAAACGCCGCCATGATCCGGGGCATCCCGGAGCTGGTGCGTCAGGTGATTTACAACCTGTGCGACAATGCCATCAAGTATAACCGCCCCGACGGCAGCGTCACCGTCACCGTCTCCCAGGAGGACGGCTGCGCCCTGCTGACCGTGAAGGATACGGGCATCGGCATCCCGGAGGGGGAGCAGGATCGGATTTTCGAGCGCTTCTACCGGGTGGACAAGAGCCGCTCCAAAGAGGTGGGCGGCACCGGCCTGGGGCTTAGCATCGTCAAGCACGCAGCCCTGCTCCACAACGCCAAAATCCAGGTGGACAGCCGCCTGGGGGAGGGAACCACCATTCGCGTCCGGTTTCCGAAATAAGTGAACTGACCCGCAGAACGACACCGTCCTGCGGGTTTGTTTTTGAGAATGGGGATTGGATTATGTAAAACGTAAAGTGTAATTTGGTGGGCAGATACGGCAGCGCCCCTTGGCTCTCCCTTTGGGAGAGCTGTCAGCCGAACAGGCTGACTGAGAGGGTACCGCAGTTAGATAATAGCAGCCGAAATCACGCCATGCTGGCCCTCTCAGTCTGCCCCATAGGGGCAGC
>JALFGI010000113.1 GCA_022777455.1 Clostridiales bacterium
CCTTCGGGGATAATTATAATGACATCCCCATGCTGGACGCCGTGGGCCATCCCTACCTCATGACCTCCGCCGCCGAACCCCTGCGCCGGCGGGGCTATGCCCTGTGCCCCCGCCCGGAGGATGTGCTGGAAACATTATAAAGGTACCCCCTGGATTCCAATGAGAATTCCAGGGGGATTTTTTGAGGAGATATCAGATGTAAGATATAAGATATTGTGTTTATCGGGCAGATACGGCAGCACCCCTTGGCTCTCCCTTTGGGAGAGCTGTCAGCCGAACAGGCTGACTGAGAGGGTGCCGCAAGAAAGACAGCGGCATCCTTAAATATACAAACCGTGTTACCCTCTCAGGCTGCCCCTTACGGGGCGGCCAGCTCTCCCAAAGGGAGAGCCAAGGGTCGCCAGCGGCGACCAACGACCCGCTAAATTACAATTTCTCTATCCGCTTTTGCGGGGGATGAGTCTCCAGGGAAGGAGGATGTCACCGGAGGGCTTCCCCTCAATCTGTGCCAGAATGGCGGCCACGGCGGCGGCGCCGGGGGTTTGGGCATCGAAGCCCAGGGTGGTGAGGGAGGCATCCCGGGACACTGCCAGGTAGCTGCCCTCAAAGCTCACCACACTCATGGGGGTGTGGAGGGCGCGGAGGTACCGCTGGAGCCGGAAGGCCAGCTCATCGTTGAAGCACACCACCGCGGAGCAGTCCCGGCGGTAGCTGCTCTGGAACCGCTGCAGCAGCGTCTCGTCCCCCTCCAGCAGCCGCTGGCGCTCCTGGGCGGAATACCACAGGCAGTTTGCCGCGTCAAAGCCAAGCCCCGTTTCCGCTGCACCCCGGCACAGCCCCCGGAACCGAGCCGGACCCCGGGAATCGTCGCTTTTCAAAATGGCGGCCACCCGGCGGTGGCCGGTGGCGGCAAGGTGGGCCATGAGGATGTCGGCGCCCGAATGGTCATCCGGCAGAACCGCCGGGGTCTCGGGATCGTAGCGGCCGTTCAGATAGACCAGGGGGATGCGGCTTGCTTTGATTTTTTCCAGCAGCTCCTCCTGGAAGCACCCCAGCACATCGGTGATGGGCTCCAGGATGATCCCCACGGGACGCTGGCGCAGGAGCTTCTCCAGGTGCTGTCCCTCCCGGTCCCACCGGCCGCCGGTTTCCAGGCAGGAAAGGGTGAACCCCGCCTCGACGGCGGCCTTGCGGGCATCCCGCACCAGGGCGGGGGAGAGATATTCCTCCTTGTCGGAGAGCACCAGGGCGATCTGGCGGCTGGAAGCGCTGGCGGCCTGGGTGGGATAGGAGCCGCTGCCCTGGCGGCGGAGGATCAGGCCCTTTTCCTCCAGCACCTTCAGGGCGGAGCGGACGGTCTGGCGGCTGCAGGCATACTGCCGGCACAGCTCGGCCTCGGTGGGCAGCTTCTGTCCGCCCTCCGAACCCCGGCGCAGCCGGTGCTCCAACTCCCGGGCAATGATGAGATACTTGGCAGCCATGGGGGCCTCCTTTCAATTTGTCAAACTGATCGATATCAATTCCTGGCGGAATTGACGATATACGCCGGGCGTTCGATATGTGTAACCACACGAGATGCGCTGCGGCGCGAGAGGAATTGATATTCCATCGAATGCCGCAGCGCGGCATATATCGACGCCGCAGGCGATATCGCATTTTGCCGGAGGCAAAATATATCGATCCGTTCTATCCGCGCAGCGGCACCCACCCGACAGGATGGAACCCACCGGTTGAATGGACATGGTTCGTTCCCGCAGGAAAACCCTGTTTTCCATTCATTGAACCGTGTCAATTCGGGGGCGGGGGCGGAACGGCACATAGGCCGTTCCCTACGGATTCGTCCAACATAATCCCGTTCAACCAACCGCTGAATGATCATTTCGTGATTTGTATATGGAAACCAATTGGCTTATTGTGTAAATATTTCAAATTCCGGCAGAGTAATTGGACATTTCTTGTACAGCTTTACTGAAAAGAGTATGAAAATTTTCCGCCTCCAAAATTCGGAGCACAAAAAAACAAACCTTTTCCCGCCGGTTACGGCAGATTGATTCGGCCGGAAAAGAAAGAGGAATTGATCAAATCGGAAAATTTCGGTATCCATATCATAAAATATTCTCCTTGCGATTGTCAATTCGCGGCTTGGAAGAAAATTTGTATTTCTTTTTGTTTGGTTTGGCAAAATTTGTATTTATTCACAATCACAGTTTTGCGTTTTCCGTCCCACAATCCGTTGACGGGAGTTCCATTTTGTGCTTTTATATTGGCAGAAGCCCACACGCCGTGGGCAAATCAAAAATGATGGAAAGAGGTACTATTATGAAGAAGTTCCTGGCAATCGCTTTGGCTCTGTGCATGGTTCTGTCCATGGCCTGCTTCGCCTCCGCTGAGGCTGACCTGATCAAGGTTGGTATCATCAACCTGGATCCTTCCGAATCCGGCTACCGTGAAGCAAACGTGAAAGACCTGCACAACGTGTTCACCGCTGAGAACGGCTACGACGCTACCTTCGTTACCGCTCCCACCGCCGACAAGCAGCTGGAAGCTGCCAACACCTTCATCAATGATGAAGTGGACTACATCCTGGTTTCCGCCGCTGAAGTCACCGGTTGGGACGAGGTCCTGGAAGCTGCTGCCGAAGCCGGCATCGGCGTGTTCCTGTTCGACCGTATGATCGAGTGTGATCCTTCCCTGTACATCGCCGCTGTCGTCTCCGACATGCGCTTTGAGGGCGAGACCGCTGTTGCATGGCTGGAAAGCCTGGAGCTGGAAGAGTACAACATTCTGCACATCCAGGGCCAGCTGGGCTCCGCTGCTCAGATCGGCCGTTCCGAGCCCCTGCAGGAAAAGTGCGAAGCCGATGAGAAGTGGACCATCGTCCGCGAAGGCACCGGCGGCGACAGCTGGGACCCCAACGAAGCCCGTAAGATCGCCGAGGCTGCCATCAACGCCGGCGAGAAGTTCAACATCGTCTACGCTGAGAACGACGGCATGGCCGACGGCGTCTGCAAGGCTCTGGATGCAGCCGGCATCACCCACGGTGTCAACGGCGACGTCATCATCATGGGCTTTGACTGCAACAAGTGGGCTCTGAAGGAACTGCTGGCCGGCAACTGGAACTACGACGGTCAGTGCAGCCCCTTCCAGGCCAGCATCATCGATGAGATGATCAAGACCCTTCAGGCGGGCGGCGAGATCGAGGGCCTGAACGAGCTGAATCAGATCATCAATCCCGAGAAGGGCTTTGATGCTGCCACCATCACCGAGGAAGACGTGAACACCTACGGTCTGGGCGAATAATTATCCCGCATGAACTCTGGCGCGGTATGGATGAACGGTAATGCGCGCATTCATACCGCGCCATTCAATTATGGACAAATGGCTGGAAGGAGAAAAACCGGATGCAGAACGAAACGGTTTTAACCATGCGCAATATCGACAAGATTTTTCCGGGCACACGGGCACTGAACAATGTGGACTTTACCCTGCGCCGGGGCGAAGTCCATGCGCTGATGGGAGAAAATGGTGCCGGAAAATCCACACTGATCAAGGTGCTGACCGGCGTATATGAAAAGGACGGCGGAACGATCCGGGTGGAGGGGACGGAAGCGCACATCCATTCCCCCCAGGATGCTCAGAATGTGGGTATCAGTACGGTTTATCAGGAGATTACCCTTTGTCCAAACCTGACGGTGGCAGAAAACATGTTCATCGGCAGAACAAAAGGCACACTGATTCCCTGGAAGAACTGGGAGAAGCGGGCAACGGAAATCCTGACGAACCTGGGCATTCCCGCCCGGGCAAAGCAGGAGCTTTCCTCCTGCTCTCTGGCGGTGCAGCAGATGGTTGCCATTGCCAGGGCAGTGGACATGAACTGTAAGGTGCTGATTCTGGACGAGCCTACTTCCTCGCTGGATGACAAGGAAGTGCAGATGCTCTTTGAACTGATGCGAGACCTGAAGAGCCGGGGCGTGGGAATCATTTTCGTCACCCATTTCCTGGATCAGGTCTACGAGGTCAGCGACCGCATCACCGTGCTGCGCAACGGCCAGCTGGTGGGAGAATATGAAATCAGCAAGCTGCCCCGGGAAGAGCTGGTGGCGAAAATGATGGGCAAGGATCTGAATGATCTGGCGGATATGGAGAAATTTGAGGCCAAATCCAAGCCCGGTGAAGAAATGACCTATGAGGCAAAGGGGCTCTCCAGCTCCGAAAGCAAGCCCTTTGATTTCCATATCCGCAAGGGCGAGGTCAACGGCTTTACCGGCCTGCTGGGCTCCGGACGCAGTGAAAGTGTCCGCGCCATCTTTGGCGCAGACCGGGTCACCGGCGGCACCGTTACCGTGGGCGGCAAGAACGTGAAAATTACGAAGCCCTACGATGCCATGAAGCACGGCATCGGCTACCTGCCCGAGGATCGGAAGCGGGACGGCATCATCGCCGACCTGTCGGTTCGGGACAACATCATTCTGGCACTGCAGGTCATGCGGGGCTTCTTCAAGCCCATGAGCCGCAGTGAAATGGATCAGTTCGCCGACGAATATGTGAAGGCGCTGAACATCAAAACCGCAAGCAAGGATACCCCCATCGGAAGTCTGTCCGGCGGCAACCAGCAGAAGGTGATTCTGGCCCGGTGGCTGCTGACCCATCCGGACTACCTGATTCTGGACGAGCCCACCCGGGGCATCGACGTGGGCACCAAGCTGGAAATCCAGAAGCTGGTGCTGAAGCTGGCGGAGGAGAATATGAGCGTCACCTTCATTTCCTCGGAAATTGAGGAGATGCTTCGCACCTGTTCCCGTCTGATCGTTATGCGTGACCGGAACATTGTGGGTGAGCTCACCGGTGATCAGCTTACCCAGGCTCATGTGATGAAGACCATTGCAGGAGGCGGACAGTAATATGAAAGAAAAGAATATCTGGAAGAAGCTGGGGCTGGATCAGCTTATCATTCCGCTGACGGCTTTGGCCCTGCTGCTCCTGTTTAACCTGATTCGGGATCCAAGCTTCTATGCCATTGGTATTACCTATAACAACAGCGGAAATCCCGTGCTCAGCGGCAACGTCATCAGCATCATTGACAGCGCCAGTGAGTTGGCCATCATCGCCATCGGCATGACCATGGTCACCGCCGCCACCGGCGGACAGGATATTTCCGTGGGCGCCGTGGGCGCCATCTCCGCCACCGTGTTTGTGACGGTGCTCCGGGCGTTCAGCGATATCACCATCCCCACCGTGCTGCTGGGCATTGTGTGCAGCATTGTGGTGACGGTTCTGTTTATGTGCTTCAACGGTACGCTGGTGGCCGTTTTCAAGATCCAGCCCATGATTGCCACGTTGATCCTGTTCTCCTGCGGCCGCAGCATTGCCTACTGGATCGTGGGCAGCGCCACCCCCCAGGTCAACAGCCCCATCATCACCGCCATGGGCATGACCATCCCCGGCATCCCCATTCCCACCCCCATTTTTGGCGTGATTCTGGTGGGCCTGGTTCTGGCAATTGCGTTCCGCTTTTCCAGCATCCGGCTCTATACCCAGTCTGTGGGCATCAATCAGGGCGCTGCCCGGCTCAACGGCATCAACCCCACCGCCGTCAAGCTGCTGAGCTTTGTGATTCTGGGCGTCTGCGTTGCGGTTGCCGCCGTGATTGCCACTGCCCGCATGGGTCAGGTCAGCCACAAGGCGATTTTGATTGACATCGAAATGGATGCCATTCTTGCCGTTGCCATCGGCGGCAACAGCCTGGGCGGTGGACGGTTCAAAATCAGCGGCAGCATTCTGGGCGCCTACATCATCCAGATGCTCACCACCACCCTGTACGCCATGAGTGTCCCCCCGGTGAACGTGAAGGTCTATAAGGCCCTGGTGATTATCGTGATCGTGGCCGCCGGATCTCCCGTAATCAAGAACAAACTGACGGCGCTGCGCAACCGGACAAGAAGCAGGGGCGAGCAGTCCGCAGAAGAGAAAAAGGGGGCGAAGGTATGACAACGAAAAATGCACCAAGAATCCGGGAACCTCTGAATGACGCACAGCTCCTGATGAGCATTACCATCGGTATTTTCGTGATCATGTATGCGGCGGCAATGCTGTTCCTCGGCGGCGGCTTCCTGAAAACCCAGCAGTTTTTTGACCTGTTCAACGAAAATGCCGCCCTTGTCATTATCTCCTGCAGCCTGACCATCGTCATGATTGGCGGCGGCATCAATATTTCCGTGGGCGGTGTCATCAGCCTGACGGTGATGGCCTGCGCCCTGTTCCTGAACGGGCTGGAAATTCCCAATGACGTCCTGGGCATTGCCCTGACATTGCTGCTGGCCCTGGGCATCGGCCTGGCCTTCGGCGTGTCCATGGGCTGGATGGTGAGCTATCTGGAGATTCAGCCCTTTATCGTCACCCTGGCCGGTATGTTCCTGGCCCGGGGCCTGACCACGGTGCTGTCCATCAACCCCGTAAAGGTGGCCCACGAGGGATTCCTGAAAATGGTCAAGAAGAAGCTGGAAATCCCCTGGCTGGGCTATGTGGCCAAGAACGGCAATCTGATTTCCGCCAAGCTGGAAATCGGCGCCATTGTGGCGCTGATCGTGGTGGTTCTGGTGTATCTGATGCTGCGCTATACCAAGCTGGGCCGGAACATCTACGCCCTGGGCGGGAACCGCCAAAGCGCCCTGATGCTGGGCATCAACGTCAAGCGAACCACGTTCTATACCTATGTCATCAGTGGTTTGCTCAGCGGTCTGGCCGGTTTCGTGTTCCTGATGCACAAGCCCGCCGGCAATGCCAGTGTGGCCCTGCGCAGTGAAATGGACGCCATCGCCGCTTCCATCATCGGCGGCACCCTGCTCACCGGCGGCGTGGGCAATGTGATCGGCACCCTGTTCGGCGTGATGGTGCTGGCCTCCATCCAGAAAATCATCGCCCTGAGCCCCCTGAACGACAGCTGGTGGCAGGAAATGGCCAACGGCGCTATGCTGGGCTTGTTCCTGATCATCCAAAAGGTTGTCCTGGCAAAGAGAGAGAAGAAAAAATAAACCAAAAACAAAAAGCAGGGATGCCCGGGAGCATCCCTGTTTTGTTGTCAGAAAGGGAAATTGGAATTTGGTGGGTACAAATTCCGTCCACGCCGCCCCTACGCTGGCTGGGCAATTGTTTCGGTGTGGTATGCAAAAACGTCACCGGGCGCTGCCCGCATTTACCGCTTGATGGTGGAGATTTCGGGGATGACCTCTTCCAATGCGTCCAGCAGGATGCGGGCAGTGTCCAGGGAGGTGAACATGTTCACCCCGTTCTGCACGGCGCAGCGGCGGATTTCCACGCCGTCGTCGTAGTGGACACCGGAGGTGATGGCCCGGGTGTTGAGGATATAACTGACGTAGCCCGCCCGGATGGAGGTGAGGATTTCGTTGCTGCCGTCGCTGAGCTTTCTTCTCACCCGGGTGCGGATGCCGTGGCTCTTTAAGAAGGCGGCGGTGCCCTCGGTGGCCTCAATGTTGAAGCCCAGCCGGTAGAACCGCTTGGCCAGGGGCAGGCCCTCCTCCTTGTCCTCGTCCGCCAGGGTGATGATCACCGTGCCGTAGTCCTTCATCTTGATGCCCGAAGCCTGCAATGCCTTGTACAGCGCCCGCTTCAGGCTCCGGTCGTAGCCGATGGCCTCGCCGGTGGATTTCATCTCCGGGGACAGGTAGGCATCCATGCCCGTGAGCTTGGCGAAGGAGAAGGCCGGAGCCTTGACGTACCACCGGTCCGCCTCGGGATAGAAGGCGCTGTCGATGCCCTGCTCCCGCAGAGAGCAGCCCAGCATCACCTTCGTGGCGATGGAAACCAGATTCAATCCCGTGGACTTGGACAGGAAGGGCACGGATCGGGAGGCTCTGGGGTTGACCTCGATGACATACACATGATCCTGGGCGTCCACGATGAACTGGATGTTGAATAGCCCCCGGATGCCGATGCCCAACCCCAACTTGGTGGTGTAGCCCACAATGGTCTGCTTGACCTTGCCGCTGAGGCTGAAGGGGGGATAGACGGAGATGGAGTCGCCGGAGTGGACGCCGGTGCGCTCC
>JALFGI010000327.1 GCA_022777455.1 Clostridiales bacterium
GTCCCAACGGTAACCGTAAATTTGGAAGCGTCCGTTGGGGATGCCCTTCTCAAAGCGTTTCCGGGTACCCCATTTCACATTGTCCGAAAGGCTCCGCACTTCTTCCTGGGCGAAGGACGCAAGCAGCGTCAGCATCAGTTCGCCGTCCTCGGACAGGCTGTCGATATGTTCCTTTTCAAACTGCACCGAAATCCCCAGTTCCTTTAAGTGCCGAACTGCATTCAGAAGGTCAACCGTATTTCTGGCAAAGCGGGAGATGGACTTGGTCAGTATGATGTCGATTTTCCCGGCTTCGCAGTCGGCAATCATGCGGTTGAACTCCGCTCGGTCATTTGTTTTTGTTCCGGTGATGCCATCGTCTGCATAGACCCCGGCATATTCCCAGGCAGGGTTCTGCTGAATCAAACTGCTGTAGTAGCTGACCTGTGCCGAAAGGGAGTGCTGTAATCTTTCCGATTCCATTGATACTCTAGCATAGGCGGCGACCTTTTTGCGGGCGGGCATTTGCGGAACTTTTGGCTCGATTATATTGATTTTTGGCATGAAATCACTCCTTTCCGACACTATACATCACTCTAAAAGGCTAATTTATCAAGTCATTTTCAGATAATAATGTACCCAAAGATGGTGAAAAAGCGGCTTGAAGATTTGTATCAATTACGGCGTATTCCTCCTCGGTCAGAAGCCCCTGACTGCGGAGTTTTTTTGCTATGGATATTGCGGCCTGGTACTGCAATTCCGCATTGAACATAGAATCACTCATTTCCGTCACCGCCTTTGAAACGGTCTTCGATGTAGCAGGAATGGGAGCAGTATTTTCTCCCGGCGTTGCCGTAGGCAGTGAAGGGCTTGCCGCAGCGGGCGCAGGTGAATTCATATACGGCCTTGCGGTTGACTCTCTCCGGGTGGGCGTTCCACCAGGTAACCCGGCACTTGTCCGAGCAGAACTTGATGCGTTTCCTGCCAGGGGTCTGCGTGAGTAACGCACCGCATTGCAGGCAGAAGTCGGCATCCAAATCAATGCGACTGTTGTCTGCAGCTTTTGTGCCGGTCAGCCCTATTTTCCGGCAAAAAGCGACAACGGTATCTTTCTTCAGCCCCACGGCCTTTGCGATGGTGGCATATCCATATCCCTGTGAACGCAGGGTGGAGATTTGGTCTTTTTGTAAATCCGTCATAGCGGGTATCCTCCAATCTGAGGGGTTTCCTCAGTACCCAACGGACATGAAGATGGCGTTTCGGCGAAAAGAGAACATAAAAAATAAGCCCACCGAAGAGAAATTCTCTTCGATGGGCTTCGTGCTTAGTTGGGAATCTTCAGTTTTTGACCGCTGTAAATGACATTGGAAGTCAGGCCGTTCAGGCTGACGATTTCCTTATACCGGGAACCATCACCGAGATACTGCGCGGCAATCTTCCAAAGGGTATCGCCGTGGACAACAGTATGGACCCTGTAGTTTTCCGGGTAGACCAGAGTGCCCTTGCTGTCAAACACATAGTAGCCCGGATTGGCATCCGCGCACTTCTTTGCGTTGGCCAGAATCTTGTAGGCACCCTTCTGGGATTTGGCATCAGACCAAGTCTTGCGGACACGGTAAAGTTCCGCTTTGGCAGGCTCCGGTGCCGGATCGGCTTCCATGGGAGTGGAGCCAAGAGCGGCGGTGACCTTCGCTGCCAGATCACCCAGGCGGCTGTAGAGCCAATCGCCGGGACAGGACTTGTTGGCAAACCAGCGATGGACGGTCAGCACCATCTCATCGGACTGGGGCGTGTAGTTCAGCGTCTTGGTCTTGTCCGCAAGCCAGATCAGCTTCTTTTTGCCGTTGCGCTGGCAGATGTCGGTACACAGCTTGACCAGGGAATCATAGACCTTGCTGTTCATAGCGTAGGGCGCAGAGGTGTCGCTGGCACATTCAATGGTGACGGCCCGCTGGTCATTCTCCCTGCTGGAAGAACACCAGGAGCGGTTCTTTTCCTCCACGCAGAGAGAAACCCTGCCGTCCGTGCCGATGCCGTAGTTGCAGCTGGCTTGACGGTCAGGACTGATGAAGCAGTCGCAGATGCGTTCAGCGGTGGCCTGTCCCACAACACAGTGGGGCGTGATACGGTCAATGGAATGGGTGCGCTGGCCGGAGTGGTTGGGGCTCAACTTCGTGTATGCCACCAAAGGGCTGTTAGTATAGGCCATTACTGCCCCTCCTTCCCGTCAGAACGGTCATGGAGCTGCTCCAGCACGGTCTTGATGGCATCCGGCACAGGCAGACCCAGGCGGGCGGCATTCTCCAGCAGAGACACACCCTCATTGGAAAGGTAGAAGAAGATCACCGCCGTGCGCAGGACACCGGGCGAACCCAGCACCTGGACATCGA
>JALFGI010000335.1 GCA_022777455.1 Clostridiales bacterium
GGTGGGTTTGTCCATTGGGCTGACAGGGACGGCGACCAACAACGCTACCCTGATTGTGGAAATGGTCGGTATGATTCTCGGCAGACTGGAAATCTTCATTGTGCTGACCGGGGCCAACTATGGACTTCTTGAAATCAGGAAGCTGTCCAAGATGCGTTGATAATAAGACTCCTCCCAATTTTTGCAAACCTTTAACATCCTGCCCAAATCGGAAACGGCACATTTGCAGAGGCCGTGGTATGATTCCCCCGCAAGAGCAAAACGGGATATCCGTTGAATTCCTTTTTTACTGTTGAGTGAACAATTCTGGTGCACGACACCAATCTCTGACTCGATTTACGCATTTAGGTCCAAAAAGTCGTTGCGGCGCAATGACTTTTTCTCTCGATTTTGGGAGGGGTGGTATCGGTATATTCGGAAGCCGAAAATCGGGTTCTAAATGCGGAGAAAGCTCACCTGTCGACATCAGAAGGCGATTTGTGAAGGAGGAATACAATATCTTTGTCCGAATAGAATTGCGTCAAAAAGTGATTGTGGCACAACAGCTTTTTGCCCCAAAATATCGACACCGCACCCCCCTTCCCAAGCTATTGACACCCACTCCCGATATGGTATAATACAAGCAAGCAAAATGCAGACGCCCACCAAGCCATGGCTTGACAAGCGCCTGCATTTTCCGTTTCTTGAGAAAGGAGCCATGCTATAAGCAACAGATTGTCCGCCACCCACAACTGCACCTTAAAAATTTCATATCGAACCGGAGGGAACAACCAGCTTGGGCCGCAGGAAAAAGCTCATCAACAATTCCGGCATTCCGCAGCACGAAATCGAGCACATCGCCCGGTGCATTCTCCCTGACATCCTCGCCTACTACGAAAGCGAAGAAGGTCAGCGGGAGTTCCGGGAGTGGTTGGCTCAGCGTGAAGCGGGACAGACGGAAGGAAAGGAAGGGAAAAAGTAAGCAAGTGACCGAACAGGGTGCCGTCAGTTTGGCGGCACCTTTTCTCATGCAGAAGACACTTCCACTCACGCATTTCGGGGGTGAAAAAGCGGCTGATAGCAAGGCTTCTTGGCCACATTTTTGATTTAGGAATCCAATTGCCTTTGGATGATCAAGAACGGCATTCTCAATGCGTGAATCCCTAAATTCTGTCCGTCGTTCCCTCCGTGTCCCTCTGGAATATGATATCAGTTCTCAAAGGGATGGTACTCCGTCACATTCCTCAGATACTCCCGGACATCTCCGTGGAACAGTAGGCTTACATAGTCAACTGGTGCGTTATAAACCAGCCATTCCAGTTCGCTGCTCTCATACATATTCCGTGCAACCTCGGCTTCTACCAAAGTGCAGTCAATGGCAATCATGCTTCCGTCAGCGAATTTGACCTCCACACAGGCGGTGTCGATATTGAACGCACACGAAATCACTTTCTTGTCCATGACCGTGTCCTCCTAAATCTGTTTCTTTTTTCTTGGACCGCTGGGCTTTGATTCCGGCCGCTTGATGACACCGTTTCGGAAATGGGTTTCCTCGAATCTTCCGAAGAAAACAAATAATCCGAACCCGTCTCCCACAGGGAAAACTAGGTTCGGATTATATTGGTTTGGTGCCGGCAACCGGACTCGAACCGGTACGCATGTTACTGCGAGGGATTTTAAGTCCCTTGTGTCTACCATTTCACCATGCCGGCGTTGTGGAAGAATCATAGCACATTTTCGGGTCTGCGTCAAGGGAGTTTCCTCCGGGAGGCGGCTCCCGGAGGAAAAAACAGCTTTTAATAGCCGAATTTTTCGGCGGCACGCTTCATCATGTCCCGGATGGGCAGATGGTAGGGGCAGCGGGTTTCGCAGTCGCCGCAGCCAACACACTCGCCTGCCGTGTGGGACAAGGCGCCGTAGCGCTCCCGGGCCCAGCCCTCCAGGCCGTAGCGGGACAGATAGCCCTCAAACAGGAAAACGCTGGGAATGGCAATGCCCACGGTGCAGGGGGCGCAGTAATTGCAGCGGCGGCAGAACTGGGTGCCCAGAGAATCCCGAACGCGCTGGGCGGCGGCCTGTTCTTCCTCCGTCAGGGGCTGGGGATTGCTGATGGCGCGGACGTTCTGTTCCAGTTCCTGAAGGTCGGCCATACCGGGGATGATTTCCGTGACATGCTCATTGGCCGCAACATACCGCAGGGCAAGGGTGCCGTCTTCAATGGCGCCGCCGGCCAGGGGCTTCATGCAGATAAAGCCGATGTTCTTTTCGGCGCACCGGTCGATGAGCTCCTGGGCCTGGTTTTCCACGATGTTATAGGGGAACATGATGGTCTCCACCCAGGGCAGCTCCAACAACCGGGCAAACACAGCCAGGGAATGGGTGGTGGCACCGATGTGGCCGATCCTCCCTTCCGCCTTTGCCTCCAGCATTCCTTCCAGTGCGCCGCCGGGGGCAATGATTGCATCCAGGGCAGCCATGGAGGGATTGTGGAACTGGTAGAGGTCGATGTAGTCCGTGCGCAGATTTTTCAGGCTCTTTTCAATATCTGCCTTCATATCCTCCCGGGTGGTGGCTCTGCCCTTGGTGGCCAGGATGAACTTGTCCCGAATTCCCTCCAAGGCGTAGCCCAGGTACTCCTCGCTGACGGTATAGCCCCGGGCGGTATCGATGTAATTCACGCCCTGGGCCATCATTTCATGTACCAGTGTTTTTGTTCCTTCCCCGTCAATGCGCTGGATGGGGATGCCGCCCAGCCCCAAACGGGAGACGTTCAGGCCGGTTTTTCCAAGAGTACGATATTCCATACGAAATCCTCACTTTTTCCCAAATTCTTTATTTTTCTCAAAGGCTGCCGCCACGCAGTCCATCACTGCGCCCCGGAAGCC
>JALFGI010000259.1 GCA_022777455.1 Clostridiales bacterium
GCTGCGGCCTTCGACGGATCTTTTGCCCCACCCGCGCAGTTTGAAAAGTGGGAAATACATCCAGTATTCCCGCACTTTCCAAACTTTCGCCTGGGGCAAAATCTCTCGTCGAAAGCTCTTGCCCCATTATGCGGTGTTGCCCTAAATCCCAAAAAACATTTCTGTTGACAAAACCATGTCAATCTGGATATAATACGTGGTATAAAAGCTGTGAAGAGAAGAGTACCTTCCATCCAGCCGGTCAGAGAGTCCGGGCAGGTGAGAGCGGACACGGGATGGGGAAGGGAACATGGTCTTGGAGCTGAGGGGTCGATAGGTAGGCCCGCTCCGGGTGCGCCCGTGAAAGCGTGCAATGAGGCAGAGCTTGTTTTCTGTGAATCAAGGTGGTACCGCGTCAATTTTTGTCGCCCTTGGAAATTTTTCCATGGGCGATTTTTCATTTTAGGAGGATGAATTCTATGTGTAATGCCTGCAAGGGGAAGTATTATATTACGACCCCCATCTATTACCCTTCCGCCAAGCTCCACATCGGCCACAGCTACTGCACCGTGGCCACCGATACCATGGCCCGCTACAAGCGGCTCCAGGGCTACGATGTCATGTTCCTCACCGGCACCGATGAGCACGGCCAGAAGATCGAGGACAAGGCCAAGGGGGCCGGCGTCACTCCCCAGCAGTTTGTGGACGACATCGTGCTGGGCGAGGGCGGTGTAAAGGACCTGTGGAAGCTGATGAACATCTCCTATGATCGGTTCATCCGCACCACCGACGACTATCATGTGGCCGCCATCCAGAAAATCTTCAAGAAGATGTACGAAAACGGGGACATCTACAAGGGCACCTACAAGGGCAAATACTGCAAGCCCTGCGAATCCTTCTGGACGGAGAGCCAGCTGAAGGACGGCAAGTGCCCTGACTGCGGCGGCGAGGTCCAGGACGCGGAGGAAGAGGCATATTTCTTCCGCCTGAGCAAGTACGCCTCCCGGGTCCGGGACCTGCTGGTGAACACCGATTTCCTGGAGCCCCGGAGCCGGGTGAATGAGATGGTGAACAATTTCATCGATCCCGGTCTGGAGGATCTGTGTGTCTCCCGTACCAGCTTCTCCTGGGGCGTGCCTGTGGACTTTGACCCGGGCCATGTGGTGTATGTGTGGATCGACGCCCTGTTCAACTATATGACTGCCCTGGGCTTTGAAAATGACAAGTACGATGATCTGGAAAAGTTCTGGCCCGCCGATGTCCACTTCGTGGGCAAGGAGATCGTCCGGTTCCACTCCATCATCTGGCCCGCCATGCTCATGAGCCTGAATCTGCCCCTGCCCAAGAAGGTGTACGGCCACGGCTGGCTGCTGCTGGACGGCGGCAAGATGAGTAAATCCAAGGGCAACGTGGTGGATCCCTACCTGCTGGCTCAGCGCTTCGGCGTGGATGCCCTGCGGTTCTTCCTGCTGCGGTCCTTCCCCTTCGGCTCCGACGGCAATTTCTCCAATGAACTGCTGATTTCCACCATCAACACCGACCTGGCCAATGACCTGGGCAACCTGGTTTCCCGTACCGTGGCCATGGCTCAGAAGTATTTCGGTGAGCACCTGCCCGCTCAGCAGCAGGCGGACGAAGAAAAGGATGCCGAGCTGATTGCCATGGTTTCCGGCCTGCGCGGAAAATACGAAGAGCAGATGGAGAAGTATGCCTTCCAGAATGCGCTGGCCGAGGTGTTTAAGGTCATTTCCCGGGCCAATAAGTATATCGACGAGAACGCTCCCTGGGTGCTGGCCAAGAGCGAGGAGCAGAGGCCCCGGCTGGCACGGGTGCTGTACAACCTGCTGGAAACCGTCCGGATTTGCGGCGGCCTGCTCAGCCCCTTCATGCCCGATACCGCCGGGGAAATCGGCAAGCGTCTGGGCGGCGCGCCCATGGATTGGGATAGCCTGGCTCAGTGGGGTCTGCTGAATCCCGAAGCTGCCACCGTGACCGGTGCACCTCTGTTCCCCCGGATCGACATGGAGAAGGAGTTGGCTGCGCTGGAGGAAATCAGCAAACCCGCCCCCGCCCCTGTGGAGGATCCTCTGCCTGAACCCAAGGAGGAGATTGCTTTCGACACCTTTGAGAAGGTGGAGATGACGGTAGTGAAGGTCCTGACCTGCGAGAAGGTGAAAAAGAGCGACAAGCTGCTGAAATTTACCCTGAACGACGGCACCGATACCCCCCGGCAGATTCTCTCCGGCATTGCCAAGTACTACCAGCCTGAGGAGCTGCTGGGCAAGACCCTGGTGGCTGTCACCAACCTGGCTCCCCGGAAGATGATGGGCCAGATGAGCTGCGGCATGTTGCTCTCCGCCGAGCGGGGAGACAAGCTGAACCTGGTGATCCTGGACGACAAGATTCCCGCCGGTTCCAGACTGGTGTAAGTACCGCCCGGCAAGCAGACAAATAGTCATTTGGCGGGCAGTGCCCGCGGACAATGGCGCACCGGGCTGGTGTATCATCCGGGGCTCCTGGGAGGTGCCCGGTAACGATTTTGCGTACCAGGCTGAGACAATTGTCCAGCCACAGTAGGGGAGGATCTCATCCTCCCGTGCGGTACAAACCCTGTAGCCATAACCCAGGTCGGGCGAATCCGTACTATGCTCCGATATGACTGTAGGGGAGGCTTCGCCTCCCAATCATACAGCAGAATCGGGACAGAAACCCGTCCCCTACGCGTCAGGACGAATTGCATACCATTCAACCAAACACTCAGGTTCCTTACCTGGCGGGCGGCTACGATCCGCCCCTACAGTGGGCTGGGCGGTAATCCAGTCCCCAAACTACAATTTACCGTTTTGCTGTCCGGCCGGTCAATATGCAAAGAAATCCCCTGCGAATGATTTTGCCTCATTCGCAGGGGATGTTTTTATTCCTCGGCAGCAATTTCAGTGGTCGCTTCCGTTGTGGCCTCGGTGGTTGCCTCCGTCGTTGCCTCTGTTGTAGGTTCGGTTGTGGGTTCTGTGGTTGGTTCGGTAGTCGGCTCTGTGGTTGCTTCCGTTGTGGGTTCAGTAGTCGGTTCCGTGGTGGGCTCCGTAGAGGGCTCCGTGGGCGGCTCGACGGGTTCCGGAGGAGCCAGAGGAGCGTTGGGAACGAGGCCCATTTCAAAGATGGCTCTCATATCCACACCGGACATGTTGATCCAGCCGGTGGCAACCCGGCCCCATAGGACGCCGCCCACACTCACGGCCTGGAAAACAGGGACCACACTTCCCGCGTACAAATGATCCACAGGAGGATCATCCGTGCCGCAGGTGGGGTAAATATACGCGATGGTATCCTTCACCACACCGTAGCCGTAGATGGGTGTTGCTGTGCCGGGGATGAAGTCGGGCTGAACGTAGTTCATGCACACCCAGCCCTGCTGGGTGCAGCCCCAATATGCACCGCCGGCATAAACCTGCTCCAGAACCAGAATGCGGTCGCCTTCGTAATAGGAACCGCAGGCGGTATAGCCCGTTCCCGGGCCGGAACGGATATTCAGACGCTGGGCGGACACGTTGCCCACCAGGGTGTTCTGCCCCACCTGGCCGTCCAGGTACACATAGCTCAGGCTGATCCAACCCTTGGCGGTGCGGCCCCAGCCATTGTTGGTTTCGATGATGCCCACCCGGTCGCCGCTGCGGTAGGAGCCGATTCGGTCAAAACCCGTGCCGGGGGCGGTGCGGATGTTCAGCTGGGAAGCGGTGACGATGCCCATTTTGGCATAGGCGGGGACGTAATCCTCGCTGATTTCGCGGCTGTCCAGGTCCGCATTCTCCACAATGTCCGGCATGTTCAGCTTGGAGACTGGCACCCAGCCGGATACATTGTAGTCCCCTGCGGTGGCGTAGACCCACCGGGTGGAAGAAAAGGTAGCGGTGCGCTTGATGCTCAGCGCATCGCCGGGTTTCAGCTGGGCCAGCACCTTGGTGCTCTTGCTGTAGGAACTGTACAGCCCGGTGGACTCCGCCACGGTGGCGATGTTTTTCACCGGCGCGGGGGCTTCTTCCTGCGCTTCTTCCTCCTTATAGTGCATGGCGGCTTCCAGTACCCGGATAAAATAGCTGCCGGTTTTGGCCGGTGCATCCGGATCGGCGTCTTTGACTGCAGTCCCGGACAGAAGGAGTGCGACGGAAAGCAGAATTGCGGACAGTAGTTGCTGCATGAAAAATCCCTCCAGCCTTGTTCCAGATATGGAAAAGTATACCGAAGAATCCGGGAAAAATCAAGGGAAGCAAGACAATCTTAATATCGGAGGCGGACGTAAAAATATATGTGTTTCTGGCTTAACACAGCAAGCCGGCAAATTGTAATTTGGCGGGCAGTGCCCGCGGAGTGAAACATGATTCACAAATTATTTATTTTTTCCTCTTGAAATCGATTACGTCGTATGCTACACTTTTACGTAGCTTGCGACATTTATTTTGGAGGTGATTGCTTGATCCACTATGGACACATGGTGCGTGTTCTTCACTGTGCTGTCTCTCAAGCGATGACGGAGGCGCTGGGAGAGATGGAGCTGACCTCGGCCCAGGGGCGCGTCATGGGGTATCTTGCCCGCAGAAAGGAGCCGCCCTGCGCCAGGGACATCGAGGAAGAATTCAACCTGAGCCATCCCACGGTGTCCGGCCTGTTATCCCGGCTGGAAAAGAAAAATTTCATCGAATTCCGTCCGGATGATAAGGACGGACGCTGCAAGCGGATTTACATTCTGCCCAAGGGCCGGGCCTGTCACGAACGCATCTATAAAACCATTCAGGAAAATGAGGCGCGGATTGTTTGCGGCTTCACCCCGGATGAGAAGGCACAGTTCGCCGATTTCCTTGCCCGTGCAGCTCGCAACATGGGCTGTGCCCCCAGTTTCCATTTTGATGAGGAGGAACCCAAGAAATGATCAAACGGTTAGCCCGGTGCGTCCGGGAATACAAATGGCCCGCCATCCTCAGCCCCATCTGCATGATCGGTGAGGTGGCCATGGAGGTGCTGATCCCCCTGGTGATGGCGAAACTGTATGACTACGGCATCGTCATGCAGGATATGAAAGTTGTGGTGCGGCAGTCCCTGCTGCTGATGATCTGCGCCCTGGCCTCGCTGTGCTTCGGCTCTGCGTCGGCGGTGTTTGCCGCCAAGGCTGGCACCGGCTTTGCGAAAAATCTGCGCCACGACATGTACTACCATGTCCAGGAGTTCAGCTTCTCCAACATTGACAAATTCTCCACCGCCTCCATCGTCACCCGGCTGACTTCGGATGTGGCGAACATTCAGAACGCTTTCCAGATGATGATCCGTATGGCCATCCGTTGCCCTGTGATGTTGGTGCTGGCTCTGATTTCCGCCATGCGCATCAGCGTGAAGCTGAGCCTGGTGTACTGCATTGCCCTGCCTCTGCTGATGCTGGTGCTCTTCGGGTTGATGCCCCTGGTGTTCAAGATTTTCGATCAGGTATTCAAAGCCTACGATTCTCTGAACAATGTGGTACAGGAAAATGTCCACGGCATCCGGGTGGTGAAGAGCTTCGTCCGGGAGGACAAGGAAGTGGAAAAATTCGCCGGCACCTCCGGGGAGATCTACCGCCTGTTCTGCAAGGCGGAGCACATCCTGGCTCTGAATAACCCCATCATGCAGCTGTGCGTCTACACCTGCATCCTGTTCATCTCCTGGTTCGGCGCCAGAATGGTCATCGCCTCCGGCAATCTGCCCGGCGCGGGCCTGACCACCGGCGAGCTCAGCTCCATGCTCACTTACACCACCCAGATCCTCTCCAGTTTGATGATGCTTTCCATGGTGTTCGTGATGATGATTATGTCCCGGGCGCCCATGCGCCGCTGCACGGAGCTGCTGGAGGAGCAGTCCAACCTCACCTCCCCGGAAAACGCCGTGAAGGAAGTGAAGGACGGCTCTGTTGATTTTGAAGAAGTCTGCTTCCGCTATTCCGAGAAGGCCAAGCTGGATGCCCTGCAGCATGTGAATCTCCACATCCCCTCCGGTGCCACCGTGGGCATTCTGGGCGCAACCGGCTCCTCCAAGTCCACCCTGGTGCAGCTGATTCCCCGTCTGTACGATGTGACGGCAGGCAGCCTGAAGGTGGGCGGCGTGGATGTTCGGGATTATGACCTGGAGGTTCTGCGGGACAATGTGGCCATGGTGCTCCAGAAAAACACCCTGTTCACCGGCACCATCAAGGAGAACCTGCGCTGGGGCAATCCCCAGGCATCCGATGAAGAACTGGTCCGTGTGTGCCGCCTGGCCTGTGCCGATGAATTTATCCAGGGCTTCCCCGACGGGTACGACACCCATATCGAGCAGGGAGGCTCCAATGTGTCCGGCGGCCAGAAGCAGCGGCTTTGCATTGCCCGGGCCCTGCTGAAAAAGCCCAAAATCCTGATCCTGGACGACTCCACCTCTGCGGTGGATACCCACACGGATGCCATGATCCGCAAGGCCTTCCGGGAAGAAATCCCCGGTACCACCAAGCTGATCATTGCCCAGCGGATTTCTTCCATCCAGGATGCGGATATGATCATCATCATGGACGGCGGTAAGATTTTGGAATCCGGCACCCATGAGCAGCTGCTGAAAACCTCCCGGATCTATCAGGATCTGTACAATACCCAGCAGAAAGGAAGGGAAGAATAATGCCTCCTGTGAAAATGCGCGGCGACGGCCGCATGGCAAAAAGCCCCAAAAAGACCATGATGCGGCTGCTGGGCTATTTGAAAAATTACACCCCGGTGCTGCTGATCGTTCTGGTGTGCATCATCCTTTCCTCCCTGGCCCAAACCATTGGAAGCCGGAGCCTGGGAACCTTGGTGGATGAGTACATTCTGCCCATGGTGGCCGCCGGTTCCCAGGATTTCGGGCCCATGGCAGGCTTTCTGATGAAAATCGCCGCCATCTTCGGTGTGGGCATTCTGAGCGCCTTTTTCATGAACTATCTGCTGGTGGCCGTGACCCAGGGGGTGCAGAAAACCATCCGGGACGAGATGTTCCGGAAAATGCAGCGGCTTCCCCTGCGCTATTTCGATTCCAACACCGCCGGCAATATCATGTCCCGCTACACCAGCGACACCGACACCCTGCGCCAGATGGTCAGCCAGTCGATCCCGCAGTGTGTCTCCTCCATCATCACTCTGGTGGTAGTGGCCTGGAATCTGATCGATACCAGCTGGCTGCTGTTCATCGTGATGCTGTTCACCATCACTTTGATTGTGTATGTTACCAAGTACCTGGCGGGAAAATCCAGCAAGTATTTCATCGGCCAGCAGAAGTCTCTGGGTGCGGTGAACGGCTACATCGAGGAAATGATCACAGGTCAGCGGGTGGTGAAGATTTTCAACCACGAGCGTACCTGCGAGCAGGAATTCGACGCCCTGAACGAGCAGCTCTGCGCCAATGCCTATTCCGCCGGCAAATTCTCCAATGTCATGGGCCCCATCAACAATAACCTGGGCTATATCCAGTATGCCGTTCTGGCCATTGCGGGCGGCATGATGGTGGTGCTGTCCGACGGGCAGATGCTCACCCTGGGCAGCCTGATGGCATTCATGATCCTCTCCCGCAGCTTCAACATGCCCATCTCCCAGATTTCCAACCAGATCAACGCCATTGTCATGGCGCTGGCCGGCGCGGAGCGGATCTTCGACCTGATGGACCAGGAGCCGGAGCAGGACGAAGGCTATGTCCACCTGGTCAACGCCCGAATCGACGAGGCAGGCAACATCACCGAGGTGCCGGAGCGTACCGGCCGCTGGGCCTGGAAGCACTACCACAAGGCGGACGATACCACCACCTACCAGGAGCTGAAGGGCGACATCTACATGGAGCATGTGGACTTTGGCTATGTGCCGGAAAAGATCGTGCTGCATGACGTGTCATTGTATGCCAAGCCCGGGCAGAAAATCGCTTTCGTGGGCGCTACCGGCGCGGGTAAGACCACCATCACCAACCTGATCAACCGGTTCTACGATATTGATGACGGCAAGATTCGCTACGACAACATCAACATCAACAAAATCTGCAAGAGCGACCTGCGCCGGTCTTTGGGCGTGGTGCTCCAGGATACCAATCTGTTCACCGGTACGGTGATGGACAACATCCGCTACGGCAAGCTGGATGCCACCGACGAGGAGTGTATCCACGCCGCCAAGCTGGCCAATGCCCACGACTTCATCACCCGCCTGCCCGAGGGTTACAACACCATGCTCACCGGCAACGCATCCCGGCTCTCCCAGGGTCAGCGCCAGCTGATCGCCATTGCCCGGGCCGCCGTGGCGGACCCCCCGGTGATGATCCTGGATGAGGCCACCTCCTCCATCGACACCTACACCGAGGCCCAGGTCCAGGCGGGCATGGATGCCCTGATGAAGGGCAGAACCGTCTTCGTCATCGCCCACCGGCTGTCCACCGTCCGCAATTCCGACTGCATCATGGTGCTGGACCACGGCAGAATCATCGAGCGGGGCACCCACGACGATCTGATCGCCCAGAAGGGCACCTATTACCGGCTGTATATCGGCGATTTCGAACTGGAATAATTCTTATCAAAGCAGCCGCCATCCCGGCGGCTGCTTTTTCGGGAAAAAACGAAAAAGGGGCTTGACATTTTAATGAAATCTGGTATAATGCTTCTTGTTCCCGGTAGGGAGGCTTAGCTCAGCTGGTTAGAGCGCATGCTTCACACGCATGAGGTCACAGGTTCGAGTCCCGTAGTCTCCACCAAAAAGAAACCGCACCGTCAGGTGCGGTTTTCTTTTCGGTGGGGGATAAACGAAGGGGCTCGAACCCATCTAAATGCAAGTGCCCAGTGGGCACTTGCCAGCCGCCGGCTGGACGGCGGCTGCACCATAATGAAATCGAGTCCCGTAGTCTCCACCAAACCCTTGAAAGCCAAGTGTTTTCAAGGGTTTTTCTTTTTTCAGACAAACAGCAAGACCACATGCTTTCTCCATCATTTTTGAGGAAGGCATGTGGTCTAAATTGTTGAGGAAAATTAAAAAGGAGAAGCTGAAAAATCAAACAATTTCAGCAGTTTTTGAAGAGTTCGTTCGAGCGAGGACAGCAGATGGTGTGTCGCCTGTAACATTGCAGACATACCACAATCATCTTCACTGCATCTCTAACCATCTGGACATTGAAATGCCCTTGGCTGAACTCACTAAGGACGACTTGAACACCATGGTTGTATCTATGAGGCAGTCAGGGTTGGCACACAATTCTGTTTCATCTTATGCAAGAGTATTTCGTACTTTCCTGAATTGGTGCAGGCAAGAGGGCAAGGCATAAAAGCCATCAACTACTATCGTCCAGAAATTAAATACAAAAACACTTGTAACAGCAAGAATCCTCAATTTTGAATGGTACACTTCAAAAGATGATGAAAGAGTTCAAAAGTTGACCCTTTGTGTCGATTTGATGTGATTTGGAGTGTTTTACATAGAAATAGCCCTGCCAGCTGGCAAGGCTCAATCTGTCAAAGAAGCAAGTAGCTTGAGGGCTACTTGCTTCTTCCTTGTTATTTACTTATGTAAATCTTCTCTTTATTTCCACTCTGTTTTCTGTTGGCCAACTTCATTACACCAGTAGATATGAGAACCATTGCTGCCCTGAGTCCAATATATCAGCTTATCGCCTAACCATTGCATATATCTAACCATATCCTCCTGAGTAATCTGCATCACATCAGATCCATCTTTTTTACAACGGTATATTCTTAATCCATCTTGATAGTTCGTAAAGTAAATATAATCCTCATGGATAATCATGCTACACGCTTCAAACGGCACTTTTATTTGAGTATTTTCAGTTCCGTCTGGCCTCATTTTCCAGAAGGTGAGACTATCATCTTTTGCATTCTGCTCACTCAAATAATAAATGTATTCTCCATCGTAAATTGGATAATGTGACTTATAAGAATTCAGCTTTGTATCCGTATTCGTTTCCATATTGTATAAATGAAGCGATTCATTATCTGCATCTTTTTGGTATAGAATCACGTCACCATACGCGAAAGGATAAAACACTTCACAGTCGAGAATCAGTTCAGAATTGTTTCCATCTAAATCACATCGGTACAGTTTATCGTCGGAACCCTTGGTATAGTATATGAATTCATCTGTAAAACAAACTTCATGTACATCTGGAATTATTGTATTAACATTTGAACCAGAAGTGAGCATTTTTACGATCTCAAACTGATTGTTGTTCACCTGTCCCCAATAGTACACATATGGTCCAATTAAAGCTTTTACCCCTACATAGTATTGTGTTGTTTTACCGACATTGTATCGCTCTGATCCACCGTTTGCTTTCTTTAACACATCACCAACACCGCTGCTCAAATTGGGACCATATATCCAATTATCATCAAATACTGTAAACAGATTACCTCCATTATTATTCCCTTGCTGTTCAATTAGCTCATACCATTCTGAATATGTCAAAATAGAAGGATTTTCAAAGATATTTCCTTTGCTTTCTGCATTTGCGGTAACTTCAAGAGGGAGCATCCCCATGTAAACAATTGCAAGCAGCAAAATTGAGATAATTTTCTTCATATTACATTCTCCTTTATTGTATGTCTTTTACTATGCAACAACAATTCTAAAATCAATCCCCTTTCAAATAAAGGTTCGCGTCTAAAGGTTCATGCTTAAGGTTACACAGTTCTCAGATATAAAAGATATCATTTCACTATGTTATTATAATTCATCTAAAATGGTAAAGCAAGTTACAAATGCTCTAAATCCTCATAATCCCATCTGTTGATTCTGCTGTGCCAGCTTTGAGGGTGCATAGCCGCCAGCCACAAGTTTCTCATAGTTTAACCTATGAGAAATACACAACCCACCACGGCACTCTTGCCGTGGAACTCGTAGCCCTGGTCAGCAATCGCCTTGAGAATCTCAGGTAGAACCAGCTCATAAGTCTCACAGCGAACCGACGCTTCATCTGTACAGCAAACCTCGTTGTCTGTAACCAGGAGGCAGTTAGCAAACTGTGCAAACCGGGGTGCTTTTCTTTTTGGTGTTTACGGCTTATATCAGCAAGAAATTGTAATTTGGCGGGTTAAATTTTGCACAATCCCGTAGGGGCCGATGCCCACATCGGCCCGTTGTGCATGGTACGAATTCGCCGAAATATTTCGGTAATCGGAACATTTTACCGCGGGGCGATGTGGGCATCGCCTCCTACGAGGGGGTGCGTCGTTGTTTTCATCGGGAGGCAAATCCGCGCGTTTTTCTTGCATTTCATCGGGCAATATGGTATGATTCTTTCATCACCCCGCTCTATGCGGCCGCTTGGCAGCCAGGGGCGGAGATGGATAAATAAAAGGGGAGTATAGATTATGAAGAGATTGCTCGCAGTTGTTTTGGCATTGACCCTGATGTTCACCGCCCTTTTCTGCACAACCGCCGGCGCCAGCCCTGACATGAGTGACCTGATCCGTTTCATTCCCACCGAAATCGTCGTTTCCACAAACAAGGTTGAAGTCAGCGGCTATTTCGTGAATCTGAATGGGGATGTGACGGTGAAAGATTTCACGGATTTTGAGATGGAGGTCTACCAGGATGGCGAGCTGCTGGTGGAGGGCAGTTTTGGTGAGATCGATGCGTTTTCGATCAAGCCTCTGAGCGTTCAGTATCAGTCCTTCACCTTCAATGGTGCCCATGATTTAAATGAAGGAACCTACAGCTGCGGAGATGCGGTCTACGCCGCGTTCACCTGTAATTACAAGTATGTCTGACCGGCGGTCAACAAATCGCTGAATTTGGAATGATTTCCTGCCGCAGGGCAACGCCCGCGTTTCTCCGTCGGAGGAACGCGGGTGTTTTAGCGGAGGGAAGCCGCCTTCTGCCCCTGTCCGGGAGAATTCCATTGGGAGGGAAAACGAATGGTATATCAGAATATGGTGCCCGGTGTGTTCCTCGACCGGCCAAACCGGTTCATTGCCCATGTGGAATTGGAGGGAAACGTGGAAACGGTGCATGTGAAAAACACCGGCCGCTGCCGGGAGCTGCTGGTGCCAGGGGCGAAGGTGTACTGCCAGCGCTCCGACAATCCCACCAGAAAAACGAAATACGACCTGATTGCCGTGGAGAAAAACGGACGGCTGATCAACATGGATTCCCAGGCACCCAATGGGGCGGCGGGGGAGTGGCTCCGCTCCGGTGGGCTGGGACCTGTTGAGAATCTCCGGGCGGAGACGGTTCACGGGGATTCCCGGTTTGATTTCTCCTTTACCCTGGAGGGCAGGCAATGCTTTCTGGAGGTAAAGGGGGTTACGCTGGAGCATGACGGTATCTGTGCCTTCCCGGATGCGCCCACGCTGCGGGGGGCCAAGCATCTTCGCGGCCTTGCCCAGGCCGCCAGGGAAGGGTACGGGGCGTATGTGCTTTTTGTCATTCAGATGGAAAAGGTGCAGTATCTGCACCCAAACGATGATACCGACCCGGACTTTGGCGCAGCCCTGCGGCAG
>JALFGI010000271.1 GCA_022777455.1 Clostridiales bacterium
GGTGTGATATCCGGGACTCCTGGGTACCGCCCGGTAACGCTTTTGCAGGCTAAATTGTTGTTTGGCGTACCGAAACCGACGCGCCCCTTGGCTCCCCCTATGGGGGAGCTGGCTGCCCCGTAAGGGGCAGACTGAGAGGGCAACACGGTGTGTAAGGATGCCGTTGCCTTCTCTGCGGCACCCTCTCAGTCAGCCTGCCGGCTGCCAGCTCTCCCAAAGGGAGAGCCAAGGGGTGCTGCCGTATCTGCCCGCCAAATTACAATTTTATAAACCGATACGAGCAAAAACGCTGCCCCAGGGAAATGAGGCAGCGTTCTTTTTTATCGTTTTTTGATGATTTTCCCTTTTGCGGCGGGGGCTTTCTTTGGGGGTTCTTTCCTTTGCGGGGCGTTCTTTTTTACCGTGGCGGCCTTCTTCGGCGGGGCGGCATGTCCTCCTGCTTTGGGGGGTACGGCCCGGATCAGGCATTTGGGGCCGGAGCCGATCAGGTCTTCCCGGTGGGCGGCAATCAGGGCCTCCCGAACCAGGTAATAATTCTTGGGATTCCGGTACTGGATCAGGGCCCGCTGCATGGCTTTCTCATGAGGGTCGGTGGGGACGTACACCCGTTCCATGGTCCGGGGGTCCAGGCCGGTGTAGTACATCACCGTGGACAATGTGGAGGGGGTGGGGTAGAAGTCCTGCACCTGCTCCGGGTTGTAGCCCATTTCCCGGATGTACTCCGCCAGCTCCACGGCCTCGGCCATGGTGGAGCCGGGGTGGCTGGACATGAGATAGGGCACCAGGTACTGATTCATCCCGTACTGCTTGTTCAATGCGAAATACTTGTCCACGAACCGGTTGTACACGGCGTTTCTGGGTTTGCCCATCCGGCAGAGCACCGCGTCGGACACATGCTCCGGGGCAACCTTCAGCTGGCCGGAGATGTGGTACTGCACCAGTTCCCTGAAAAAGGTATCCTTTTTGTCGGCCAGGAGATAGTCAAACCGGATGCCGGAGCGGACGAACACCTTCTTCACCCCGGGGATTTTCCGGAGCTTGCGCAGCAGGGAAACATAGTCGGAGTGGTCGGCATTCATGTTTTTGCAGGGGGTGGGGTAGAGGCACTGACGCCCGCCGCAGGCGCCCTTCGTCAGCTGCTTTTCGCAGGCGGGGTGGCGGAAATTGGCGGTGGGGCCGCCTACATCGTGGATGTAGCCCTTGAAATCCTTGTCCTTCACCATGCGCTCCGCTTCCTTCAGGATGGATTCATGGCTTCTCACCTGGACGATGCGCCCCTGGTGGAAGGTGAGGGCGCAGAAGGAGCAGGCCCCGAAGCAGCCCCGGTTGCTCACCAGGCTGAACTTCACCTCTTCAATGGCGGGCACGCCCCCGGCTTTTTCGTAGCTGGGGTGGTAGGTGCGGCAGTAGGGCAGATCATACACGGCATCCATCTCCGCGGTGGTCAGGGGCTTCTGGGGCGGGTTCTGCACCACGTATTCCCGGCCGTACTGCTCTGCCAGCCGCTTGGCGGTGAAGGGGTCGCAGTTGCTGTACTGGATTTTGAAGGATTCGGCGTAGGCGCGCTTGTTCTTCTTCACTTCCTCGAAGGGCGGCAGCACAATGGTGGGGAAGCTTTCGTCCAATTCGGCGGTTTTGAATACCGTGCCGTCGATGTAGGTGATGTCCTTCACGTCCATGCCGGCGTTCAGAGCGTCGGCGATTTCAATGATGCTCTTTTCTCCCATGCCGTACATCAGCAGATCTGCCTGGGAGTCCAGCAAAATGGAGCGCTTCATGCTTTCGGACCAGTAGTCGTAGTGCCCCAGCCGCCGCAGGCTGGCTTCGATGCCGCCGATGAGGATGGGCACATCCCGGTAGGTCTGGCGGATCAGGTTGCAGTACACCACGGTGGCGTAGTCCGGCCGCTTGCCCATCACCCCACCGGGGGTGAAGGCGTCGGTTTTCCGCCGGTGCTTGGTGACGGAGTAGTGGTTGACCATGCTGTCCATGTTGCCGCCGGACACCAGAAAGCCCAGCCGGGGCCGGCCGAACACATCGATGGATTTGGGGTTCTTCCAGTCCGGCTGGGGGATCATCCCCACGCTGTAGCCATGGGATTCCAGAATCCGGCTGATGATGGCGTGGCCGAAGGAGGGATGGTCCACATAGGCATCGCCGCATACATATACAAAATCGCACTGCTCCCAGCCGCGATCTTCCATTTCCTGCTTGGTAATGGGCAGAAATTCCATAGTAATCTCCTTGACAAATTGAAAGATGGTGGGCAGATACGGCAGCACCCCCTTGGCTCTCCCTTTGGGAGAGCTGTCAGCCGAACAGGCTGACTGAGAGGGTACCGCAGTAAGATAATGGCAGCCGAAATCGATGTGTTGCCCTCTCAGGCTGCCCCCTACGGGGCAGCCAGCTCCCCCATAGGGGGAGCCAAGGGGTGCGTCCGTTCCGGTATGCCAAATTACACATTAACGATGTTCCAACTTCGGGTGCTTGAACAAAATTACATGGACCCGTCCTTTTTCAGCACGGCCCGGATGGTCTGCAACAGAATCCGGAGGTCCAGTCCGATGCTCCATTCCCGGATGTACTTCTTGTCCAGCTCTACCACCTGCTCAAAGTCTGTGATCTTGCTCCGGCCGCTGACCTGCCACATGCCGGTGATGCCGGGCTTGATGGCCAGCCTGGCCCGGTGGTGCAGGTCGTATTTCTCCCATTCGTCCACCGTGGGCGGCCGGGTGCCCACCAGGGACAGGTCCCCCTTCAGTACGTTAAAGAACTGGGGGAATTCGTCCAGGCTGTAGTCCCGGATGAAATTGCCAATGCCTTTTTTCACGGTGCCGTCGGGGCGTTTTTTGCAGCCGATGATCCGGGGGTCGTAGTCCAGCTTGAACATCAGTCCGCCGTCCACCCGGTTTTCGGCCATGAGCTCCGCCTTTCGGGCTTCTGCGTCAGGGTACATGCTGCGGAATTTATACATTTTAAACTGCTTTCCGTTTTTGCCCACTCTGGTCTGGGTGAAGAAAATGGGGCCGGGGGATTTAATGAAGATCATGGGCCCGATGATCACCGTAAGCATCAGGGTCAGGATACTTCCGATCAGGCCGCCTACAATGTCCATGGTTCGTTTCAGAATGATCTCGGGATAGGTGGCCATACTCAGGCCGACGGTAAGCACCTGCTTGCCGGCGATTTTCTCGATCTCCTGCCGCTGCCATTCCAGCCGGGTGGAGCCATGGATCTCAACATGGACCACGATGCCCATTTCCACCAGCTTGTCCACCAGCTCGTCGGGATAGGGCTGGGAGCCGGGGAGGGATACCACTGCCTCGTCCACCCATTCCCGGCACAGGAAGGGCAGAATCGTTTCCCGGGTGGTGTTGATGGGGACTCTGCGGATGCTGCCTTCCGCCCGGTCCGCGTCCAGCAGGCAGATGCCCACCAGCAAGTAGCGGGGCTCCTGGAGGTAGCGCGCCACAACATCCTTCGCCTGATCGCAGGTGGTGAGAATGTACAGCGCGGAGCGGTCCGGACGGAATTTCGCGTGGCGCAGGAATCGCTTCCAGCCAAGGCGGACCAGATAGGAAAAAATCACATAGAATATCGCGAAACTGCCCAGCACGATTCGGGAGTAGGTGGCGCCGGTTTTGGTGGCAAACAGGTAGAGGGTGATGATCATTTCCACCATGGCCACATGCTTCACCGTGGCGGAGAATTCTCTGAAATAGCCCCGGCGCAGCACGTTTTTCATGGTTTCATTGATGACCAGCACCGCAAAATCCACCAGCGTGAGAATCACAGCCAGGTCGACATAGTGTTCGTCCTGGTAAGGGCTGCACCAGCCGTGGCGATACAGGTAGGCTGCCACAAATGCCACGTTCAGGCAAAGCATATCCAGGATGATAAAGTCGATATGTTTTACCCAGCTCTGGGTATTCTTTTTATACATTCCCCAATCCTCTGTCTTTCCTGTGCTCAGGCTCCCGGGCGCCTGAATTTTTTATAAAGATACCACACCGTTTCCACAAAATCAATAGATATTATTTCCATGGAAATTAAGGAATTCATTTGAATTGAATGGGATTCCACAGGGATTCCTCCTGTTTTCCCCTTTTAGATGGGTGAAAACGGGAAAGAGAAAGAGCAACAAAAATCAGCGATAAAATTTAAATATGACCTTGCCCGCTCAACCCGGCAGAGCGGTTAATTGTAATTTGGCGGGCTGGTGCCCGCAGCGCCCTTGGCTCTCCCTTTGGGAGAGCTGTCAGCCGTCAGGCTGACTGAGAGGGTACCATAGTAAGACCACCGCATCCGCGAACCAAATTGTGCCGCCCTCTCAGTCTGCCCCCAAGGGGTGCAGCCAGCTACCCCATAGGGGGAGCCAAGTGCTGCGGCGATCAACGGTTCCCCAAATCACAATTCGCCGGGCAAAGGCGAAAGAATATTGAAATATGTCACATCGGGTGGTATAGTAAAGTGTAAAATGTTTTCTGTCGGCTTTTGGAGGAACGCTTATGAACGAAGAAACGAATCAGGGCCTGAATCTTCTGCGGAAGGGACAAAAAGGAATCATCCATTTGATCTTCAGCCGGCTGGGGCTGATTCTGCTGTTGCTGGCCTTTCACGTATTTCTATTGTTCTGCGTCTTTCACTGGTTTGCCAATTTCCTTCCCCATCTTTACGGCGGTACCATCCTCTTTACCACGGCCATGGTGCTCTATCTGCTCAACAGCCGGATGGACGCATCCGCAAAGATCACCTGGCTGATTGTGATTCTGCTTTTGCCGGTATTTGGGGCGCTGCTGTTTTGTTACACCCAAAGCGATCTTGGTCACCGCACGCTGAAAAAGCGGATGAATCAGCTGATTGATCAGACCGGGCAGAGCATCCCCCAATCCGGTGACGTGCTGGACCGGCTGACCCGGGAGGCGCCCAGCGCGGCGGCTCTGGCCCACTATCTCCGGCGCACCGGGTGCTATCCGGTTTATGACGGCACGGATGTGACGTATTTCCCCTTGGGAGAGCAGATGTGGGAGGAGATGCTGCGGCAGCTGGAGGAAGCGAAGCATTTCATTTTCCTGGAATATTTCATTGTGGAGGAAGGTGTGATGTGGGGCAAGCTGCTGGAGCTTCTGGCCCGCAAGGCGAAGGAGGGCGTGGAGGTCCGGGTGATGTACGACGGCACCTGCGAGTTTACAAAATTGCCCCACGACTATCCCCGGCGGCTCAGGGCCCTGGGCATTCAGTGCAAAATGTTTGCTCCGGTGACTCCCTTCGTCTCCACCCACTACAATTACCGGGATCACCGCAAAATCCTGGTGATTGACGGACATACGGCCTTTACCGGCGGTGTGAACCTGGCGGATGAATATATCAACCGCAGGAGCAGGTTCGGCCATTGGAAGGACGTTGCCATTATGCTGAAGGGGGAGGCGGTGAAGAGCTTCACCCTGATGTTCCTGCAGACCTGGAGCATCGACGAAAAGCAGCCGGAGTTTGACAAGTACCTGTCCTATCCCACCTTCCCGCCGGAAAAAGCCAAGGGGTATGTGATTCCCTACGGCGACTGCCCCCTGGACCAGGACAAGGTGGGGGAGCGGGTTTATATGGATATCCTCAATCGGGCCCAGCGGTATGTCCATATCATGACGCCGTACCTGATCTTGGACAATGAAATGGAGACGGCACTGAAATTCGCGGCGGAGCGAGGGGTGGATGTAGTGCTGATTCTGCCGGGGGTGACGGATAGTCCAGCCGCCCACGCCCTGGCCTGGACCCACTATGCCTCCTTGCTGGATTCGGGTGTTCAGATTTATGAGTACACACCGGGTTTTGTCCACGCCAAGGTGTTTGTCAGCGACGATCAGGAGGCGGTGGTGGGCACCATCAATATGGATTACCGCAGCCTGTACCACCATTTTGAGTGCGCCGCCTACCTGCGGGAGGTTCCCTGTATTTCCCAGATTCAGGAGGATTTCCGGCAGACCCTCTCCAAATGCCGCAGGATCACCCCCCAGTCCGCCCGAAAGGTGAAATTCAGCCGCAGGCTGATGGGTGTCCTTCTGAAAGCCGTTGCGCCGCTGATGTGATGGATGGATGGGTTCCATCCCCAAATCCCCCGCTGTCAGAGCAAGGCAGCGGGGCTCCTCTTCTGACAGACAGACCGCACTAAAACGTGAAAGGAGCGCCAACAATGAATACAACCATCTTAGAGGCAATGAAACAGTACCGCATCACTGCAATCCTGCGGGGGATTGACCGGGAGCACCTGGAGCCGGTGGTGGAGGCACTGTATGCCGGAGGAATCCGGCTGCTGGAAATCACCTTTAATCAGGGTTCCGCCACCCGCCTGGAGGACACTGCCGCCGCCATCGCCCGGGTGAAGGAAATCTATGGGGACCGGCTCCATGTGGGCGCCGGGACGGTGATGTCCGTGGAGGAGGTTGCCGCCGCCCACCGGGCCGGAGCGGAATTTATTCTGGCCCCCAATGTGGATGAGATGGTGATCCGGGCTGCGGTGGATCGTGGTCTGTGCGCCATTCCCGGGGCCATGACCCCCACGGAGATCGCCGGAGCTTACAATGCCGGGGCCCAGATCATCAAGCTCTTCCCCGCGGGAAACCTGGGCCTGGGCTACTGCAAGGCAGTGATGGCCCCCCTGAACCATATCCCCATGATCGCCGTGGGAGGCGTGGACCAGCACAATCTGCCCTTGTTTTTGAAAGCGGGTTTCCTGGGCGCGGGCATCGGCTCCAACCTGACGGACCGGAGGCTGATTCAGGCCGGAGACTACCAGGGCCTGAAAGCACTGGCGGAAGAATTCATGGCGGCAGCCGGTTTGTAAGGAGGAAAGACCATGGGCTATACCATTACCATCGATGCCGGAACCACCAATACAAGAACCTACCTGTGGACTGAAAGCCGCACCCTGGCTGCTTCCGCCGGCGCGGAGGTGGGCGTCCACCAGACTGCCATGGACGGCGATAATTCCAAACTGAAGCAGACAGTGAAGAATTGCCTGGCCCGGCTTCTGGCCCGGGAGGGCATCGGCTGGGCGGATGTGGGCATGATCCTGGCCAGCGGTATGATCACCTCCAACGTGGGCCTGCTGGAAGTTCCCCATGTTCTGGCTCCCGCGGGAGCGGAGGAGCTGGCGAAGGGCAGCCGGGAGGTGCTGATGGAGGAAGTCTGCCCGGTGCCCATCCGCTTCATCCCCGGGGTGAAAAACAACCTGGGGGCGGTGACATCGGAGAATTTCCAGGTCATGGACATGATGCGGGGGGAAGAAGTGGAGACCCTGGCCATGCTCCATTCCCTTCCCAAGGGCAGGGCCTACCTGCTGGTGCTCCCCGGCTCCCATACCAAATTTGTGGCCACGGATGCCCGGGGCAAAATCACCGGCTGCCTCACTACCATCTCCGGCGAGCTGCTGGACTGCATCACTAACCACACCGTCATTGCCGACGCCGTGGGCCGCAGCTTTGTCGGCGAGGAAAGCTACCACCGGGAAATGGTGCTCCGGGGCTTTGAGACGGCCCAAAATACCGGCCTGGGCCGGGCTGCCTTCTCCGCCCGGATTCTGAATCAGTTCGTGGAAAAAGACAAGCAGGAAATTGCCAATTTCATCCTGGGTGCCGCCCTGGCCGGTGATGTGCAGAGCATCCGCCATGGTGCCGCCCTGAAGATCACCCCCGATGCCCATGTGGTGGTCAGCGGCAAGAACCCCCTGCGCCGGGCCATTGTAGACGTGCTGGAGCACGATGGCTTCTTTGCCCATGTGGAAGAATACGTCCCCGCCCCCGGTATGCCCCTGTCCGCCATCGGCAGCTTTCTGGTGGCGGATAAAATGGCCACAATTCGATAAATTGTAATTTAGCGGGTACAAATGACATCCACGCCACCGTAGGGGCGGCTACCAGCCGCCCGCGCAGTACAAGCCAAAAATGATGAACCGGGTTGGGCGAATTCCTACAGCACCACGATAAAACTGTAGGGGAGGCTCGCAGCCTC
>JALFGI010000338.1 GCA_022777455.1 Clostridiales bacterium
GGGCAGATACGGCAGCACCTCTTGGCTCTCCCTTTGGGAGAGCTGTCAGCCGAACAGGCTGACTGAGAGGGTACCGCAGTAAGATAACAGCACCCGAAAAAACCATGCAGCCCTCTCAGGGACGCCCCTTACGGGGCAGCCAGCTCCCCCATAGGGGGAGCCAAGGGGGCGTCGGCTCCGGTACTCCAAATTACAATTTGCCTGCTTGTTACATGAAACTCTTATTTTCTAATTTCAGGATGAATTTGATGACATTCAGGGCGCACCGCTGAGCTTCGGCCCGGGTTACGCCTTCGGGATCGGAAAGGGAGGACAGCAGTGTACGCTCCTTGATTTCGCCGGGCATCAGCACGTCCACTTGGGCGCGGATGCGGTAGGCATCGTTGCGGAGGTTGGGGAATTCCGGGGAAGCGCCCTCCTGCATCCACCAGTCGGTGATCACAAGGCCCTGGTAGCCCCACTCCTGCCGGAGAATTTCCGTCACCAGTTCATAGTGGTAGTGGCTCCATACCCCGTTGACCAGGTTGTAGCTGGTCATCAGGCACCAGGGGTCTGCCTCCCGCACCGCAATCTGAAAGCCCTTCAGGTAAATTTCCCGCTGTGCCCGCTGGGACACCCGGGAGTCACACCTGTGACGATTCAGCTCCTGGTTGTTGCAGGCGAAATGCTTGGGACAGGCGGACACCCCCTGGCTCTGGATGCCCCGGATCATGGCGGCGGCCATTTTTCCGGTGAGCAGAGGATCTTCCGAGTAGTATTCAAAATTCCGGCCGCACAGGGGGTCCCGGTGGATGTTCATGCCCGGGCCCAGCAGCACCTGGGTGCCCTGGATTACCATTTCCCTGCCCAGCAGGGCATACAGCGCCTCCACCGCCTCCGGGTCAAAGGTGCTGGCCAGGCAGGTGCCGCAGGGCAGCAGGGCGGAGGTTTTGCGGACTCGGATACCGGAAGGGCCGTCGGTGGTGATCACGGTGGGGATGCCCCGCTGCTTTAGCGCTTCGGTGACACCGCCCAGACTGCCCGCATTTCCGGCGGGGCCGGCGGGATCGTTCATCAGCCCGTAGCCGTGGGTGATGTCATCCAGTTCCTGATCCGTCAGCTGGGCGACGAATTCTTCCGGGGTACATTTTCCTTCCTTCAGGTCGGCAAAGGTAAACTCCGTTTCTCCCTTGGTCAGCATCTGGGGGAGGCTGTCCAGAATCACCTGGCGAAGATCCCGGGTGGCAATGGGCACCTGCTCCAGGTCCAATACGCCTTCCCGGTTCACCATCCGGCAGAAGCCGTGCTCCGGGCGGACGGCGTTGATCTCATGGAGCACCTGTACCACCTCAGTCTCCTGCTTCACCAGGCACACCACGCCCTTCACATCCCGGATGCTGGTGCCGGCCTGGACGCAGTAGCTGCCCGGCTCCAGCACGAAGCAGTTGGGGTGGGTGGTGGCGCCGGTGTCGTCGAAGGAGGCAAGCGCCGAAAGGTCAATGTCAATGCTGACAGTTTCCTTCAGCCCCGGCTGAATCAGCCCGGTTTTCCGGAACCCGGCCAGCACCCGGCTGGGATTGCCCAGAGCGCCGCAGGGCAGGTCCACGTAGATCTGCACCACTTCCCGGCCCGGCTTGTCACCGATGTTTTCCACCTGGGTGTTCACGGTGACCCGGTTGCCGCTGACGGCTGCCTGGCTGGAAAGGTGGAAGCGGGTGTAGCTCAGGCCAAAGCCGAAGGGATACAGCACCCGTTCCGGGGCAAAGGTTTCAAAATAACGGTAGCCCACATAGATATCCTCGGTGTAGGCGTTGAATTCCTGGCCGCCGAAGTTCTGACTGGAGGGATAGTCCTCGTAGCGGGCGGCAATGGTGTCCGTCAGCTTGCCGCAGGGATTCACGGCACCGGTGAGCACATCCGCCAGGGCCGCGCCGCTTTCCATGCCGCCCTGCCAGGCGTAGACAATGGCAGAGATTTTGTCACCGTAGTCCACCGTCCAGCCCATGTCGATGACGTTGCCGCAGTCCATCACCACGCACACCCGGTCAAAACATGCGGTAACCAGGTTCAGCATGGCCTTTTCCCGGTTCGTCAGATAGTAGCTTCCGGGCTTGAGCACATTTTCTCTTGCCTCTCCCGCTGCCCGCCCGATGACCACCAAAGCCAGGCTACACCGCTGGGCAGCAGCTGCCACATCGGCATGCTTCAGGGGCATTTCGGGATTGCTCATGGGCCAGTGGCCCCAGTAGCCCTCGTCGGGGACGTTTTTGGGCAGGCTGCACCAGGTCTCGTACTGGGAGGCCAGAATGCCGTCCACGTTGACGCCCCGTTCCCGCAGTCCCTCCATGAGGTTTTTCCGGTAGGGGGCAACCACGTCGCCGCCGCTGCCGTAGCCCACGGTGAAATAGTCCACGGCGCTGCGGCCAAACACGGCCACCTGCTGGTTTGCCGCGATGGGAAGGGTTTGATTCTCGTTTTTCAGCAGAACAATGCCTTCGGCAGCCAGCAGCCGGGCCTTTTCCGCAATTTCGGGCACGGCCAGTTTTCCGGAGAGCTCCGTCCGGTTCAGCTCCTGTTCCAGACCGGTTTTGTCCATGTGGCGATGCACAAACCGCACCGCCTTGTTCCAGAGTCGATTCATATGGATACACCATTCCTTTCGGCGTTGATTTTGATTGGATGGGGAGTGTTGGGTAAACTGCAATACAGGCACACGGATTCCTTTTTATTGTACTCTGAAAACCGATTCAGGTCAATGGAAATCCGGGATAAATCCCGCGTCCGCCGCTTCGGCCTCCTGGGTGAAGCCCTCCAGGTCATTCAGGTACATCCAGCTGAGCACCGCGTCGTATTCCTCGTCGGTGATCCGCCGGTTGTAGGGGGCGGGCAAATTACCCATGGGGGTGTATTGGCGCATCAGACTCACCAGCACCTCCCCGGAACGGAAGTGCTCGCCGATCCAGTCCAGGGCTTTCAGAGAGTTTTCCACCTGCCCCGGCAAAATCAGGTGGCGGATGACGGTGCCCCGGAGGAGCTTCTCTCCCTGCCACTGCGCGGGCCCTGTCTGACGCACCATCTCCCGGATGGCATCCGCTGCCCTGGGGAAATAATAGGGAGCGGAGGACAGCTGCATGGCCAGCCGGGGGTCGGTGTATTTCAGGTCGGGCAGGTAGATGTCCACCTTGCCCTCCAGCTGCCGCAGGGTTTCCACCCGCTCATAGCCGCCGCAGTTGTAAACCACCGGCACGGGAAGCTTTTTCTCCAGGGCGGGGAGAATGGTGGGAAGATACTGGGTGGGGGTCACCAGGTCGATGTTTTCCGCTCCCTGGGCAATGAGCTCCTCCATCATCTGCCGCAGCCCGGCGGCATCCACCGGTTTTCCCACCGGGCGGCTGCTGATGGCGGCGTTCTGGCAGTAGCGGCAGCGCAGGGTGCACCCGCCGAAGAAAATGGCCCCGCTGCCCCCGTTTCCTGCCAGGGCAGGCTCCTCCCATTTGTGGATCATGGTTTTCGCCACCAGGGCCTCCCCGGGGCAGCCACAGAAGCCCAGCTCCCCGGCGCTGCGGTTTACCCCGCACTCCCGGGGACAGAGCAGACAATGTTCGTAATTCATGGTTCATCCGTCTTTCAGGTTTGGAATGAAGCCACTATACCAAAAAATCCGCCCCAAAGCAAGCTAGTACTTTACGAAGTTGCCCTGCTGATGTATAATGACCGATATGCGTACAAGTTGGATTTTACGGACAGATACGGCAGAACTCCTTGGCTCTCCCTTTGGAAGAGCTGTCAGACGAACAGGCTGACTGAGAGGGTACCGCAGGAAAGATCGCAACAGCTTTCAATCCAAACTGTGTTGCCCTCTCAGTCTGCCCCATAGGGGGCAGCCAGCTCTCCCAAAGGGAGAGCCAAGAGCGCTCCCGCGCCAGTGCGCCAAACAACATTTTTCCGACACCCTATGAAGGAGACATGATTATGACCATTCGTTTTGCCACAGAACAGGATATCCCCCAGATGATTGACCTTTTGCGCCAGGTGGGGGAGGTACACCATCAGATTCGTCCCGACCTGTTCCGTTCCGGGGCCCAGAAATATGACGAAGCAGCCTTGAAAAAGCTGCTTTCCGACGAAAAGCGGCCCATCATCGCCGGGGTGGCGGACGGCAAAATGGTGGGCTATGCCTTCTGCATTTTGCAGGAAACCAAGGATGATCCGGTGCTCTGCGACCGGAAAACGCTGTACATCGACGATCTGTGCGTGGACAAGGACGTCCGGGGCGGCGGTGTGGCCCGGGCCATCTACCGGGGCGTGCTGGACTATGCACGGGAAATCCACTGCGATGCGGTGACACTGAATGTGTGGTGCGGCAACGACCGGGCCATGCGCTTCTATGAAAAATGCGGCCTCAAGCCTCAGAAAATCGGTATGGAGCTGATACTGTGAGGAAACGACATGCTTGAAAAGAATCAGATCTACGAAACCACCGTCACGGATTACACCACCGAGGGCCAGGGAATTGCCCACATTGATGGCATCACCGTTTTTATCCCCAACGCCATCGTCGGTGAACGGGTGCGGGTACGGATTGAAAGCCTGCGGAAAACCTGGGCCGCCGGAAAAATCACGGAGATTCTGGAAAAATCCCCCCATCGGGTGAGCCGGGAGTGCCCCGTGGCCAAGCTCTGCGGCGGCTGCGATTTCTGGCACATGGATTATACGGAAGAAACCCGGCTGAAAGCGGACCGGGTGAAAACCTGCCTGAACCGGATGGCAGGGGAGCAGCTGGAGGAAATTCCCATCCTGGCGGCCCCCACCTGCCACGGCTACCGGAACAAGGCCCAGTACCCCGTTTCCAGCAAAAAGGGCCGGGCCTACGCCGGCTTCTTCCGGGCGGGCACCCACGACGTGGTGGAAAACAGTCGCTGTCTGATTCTCCCCCGGGAAACGGATGCAGTCAAGGATACGGTTGTGGATTATGTAAATCAATACCACATTCCCGCTTATGACGAAATTGCCCACAAAGGGCTTCTGCGCCATATCTACGTCCGCCGGGGTGCGGTGTCCGGACAGATCCTGGTGTGCCTGGTGTGCAACGGCGAAAGAATCCCGCATGTACCGGAGTTGGTGGAGCGGCTGAAAAAAATCCCTGGCTTTACTACCCTGGTGCTCAGCGTGAACACCAAGAAGGGAAACGCCGTGCTGGGGGACAAATTTATCACCCTTTACGGTCCCGGCTTTATTGAGGATACCCTGTGCGGCCTGAATTTCCGGCTGTCTCCCCGGTCCTTCTACCAGGTGAACCACCACCAGGCCCAGCGGCTCTACCAGGCTGCCATTGACCAGGCGGCCATTACCAAGGAGGATTTGGTGCTTGACCTGTACTGCGGCGTGGGCACCATCACCCTGGCCATGGCCGCCTCTGCCGGGAAGGTCATCGGTGTGGAGGTAGTGGAGCAGGCGGTGGAGGATGCCCGGGACAACGCCAAACGCAACGGCATCGAAAACGCGGAATTCTTCTGCGGCGACGCGGGCCAGGCTGCTCTCCGGCTGGAGCAGCAGGGCATCCGCCCGGATGTGATCACCGTGGACCCGCCCCGGAAGGGCCTGAATGCCGACACCATTGAAGCCATCACCCGCATGGCCCCCAAACGCCTGGTCTACGTCTCCTGTGACCCCGCCACATTGGCCCGGGACGTGGCCCTGCTGAAGCAGCGGGGCTTCACCCTGAAATCCGCCCAGGCGGCAGATTTGTTCCCAAGATGCGCCCATGTGGAGACCGTAGTATTGATGTCAAGAGTAAGTAAATAAAGGGCGAAAATGCCCAGAAACAAAGGGATTTCTACTCTCCAGGCAATCAAATGCCGAACGGTGGAAATCCCTTTTTTTGTTATCTTGGAAACAAATCAACTGCCCTGTTCGGTAAGGGTTGAGGATACAGTATTACTGTTCCGCGTCTGTCTGTAGCATCACAAGTTGCTGCAGAACGGTGTCATAGCGGTAATTCTCATTCTTCCCATCTACGATCACCTGAATTGTTTCTTCAATTATTTCGAGAGGTGCGACAAACCATTCCCTTGGATAGTGTTTGTTGCCCTGGTCATCGTAAACCTCAAATGAACAGTTTACATCCTTGAAAAATGAGTGAATAGTGCTTTCCAAATTAGGAACATTTAAGTTGAAGCATCTTACCGCCAATTCCACATGAACATCGCTCATTGGGTATGTAGGTTCATTTTTTGCGTTTTTGATTCTGTCCGTTATGTCACCGCTACGACAAGCAGAAAATAGAATTTCTCCTGGAATGCAGTTGGTTCTGTTTTGTCCGCAGACTGCTTTTCCAACGGATTTGCTGAAGAAATGAGTTCATACGAATTCCTGATTGAAAGAGAAAAGCTTTTCTGGAATGGATTGCGCGATACCCTGTTCGGAGAGCCTTACTGTTTTTTGACCACTTTTTCCAAAAAGCAACAGTGATAATCCCAGCCAAAGGGGTAAAGATATGACTGCGGAAGAAAAACCGCAAAAAAAGTCAAAAGGAGAGAATCGAAAATGAAGAGCAGCAACCAGATCAACGTTCCCCAGGCTCGGGATGCAATGGACAAGTTCAAGATGCAGGCGGCTTCCGACCTTGATGTTCCCGTTACCTATTGAATGTTGATGGAAATACACAAAAATATTTGATTTAACAGATGGTTTCCAAAATCCAGAGACATTCAAATATCGCATCAATACTTATGGATAATCCTTAGTAGATTGATAAACAAGGAAATAATAACGCCAGAAGTTCTGAAAACAAGGAACTTCTGGCGTTATCTATTTTAGGAGGAATTGTTTATACCCCAAAAAGCAGAAAAAATACCCGCAAAAGTGTCCGAAATCAGCATTGACCAGCTTCATCCCCACCCGTTGAGCCCCTTTGGCATCCGGGATGACCCCAGCATGATGGAGCTGATCGAGAGTGTCAAGCAGTTTGGCGTGTTGGTTCCTGCCATCGCCCGGCCGAGGGAGGATGGCAGCTATGAGCTCATCGCCGGGCATCGGCGGCAGGAGGCATGTCAGCTTGCCGGTTTGGATTCCATGCCGGTGATCGTGATGAATCTGGATGACAACGATGCCATCATCCAGCTAGTGGACAGCAATATCCAACGGGAGAATATCCTGCCGTCTGAACGGGCCAAGGCATATAAGCTAAAAATGGAAGCCCTAAAACGTCAGGGCGCACGCTCTGATTTAACTTCGCCGAAAATTTCGGCGAAGTTCCGAAGTGACGATTCTGTCGGAGATGAGGCAGGTGTCAGCGGAGATACCGTCCGCAATTATATCGCCCTGAACAATCTGATTCCAGAGCTCATGGAAATGGTGGACGAAAAGAGAATCGCCCTCAGTCCTGCCTATCAGATTGCCGCATTACCGAAAGAAAGCCAGGAACAGCTGCTTGACACCATCGAAAGTGAACAGGCCACCCCATCTCTATCCCAGGCGCAGCGCCTTCGCAAACTCAGCCAGGCCGGAGAATTGAACGAGGACACCATGCTCTCCATTATGATGGAGCAGAAAAAGCCGGTGAGGAACGACATCACCCTGTCCGGGGACAAGCTGAAAAAGTATTTCCCTCGCTCCTATTCTCCCAAACGGATTGAAGAAACCATCTTCAAGCTTCTGGATGTCTGGCTGAAAAAGCGACAGCGTGAAAATAGCCGCTAATATCCCTTGAACCAGATTTTAACGGCTCGGAACAATCTGGCCGTTTTTTCATAGATGACCTTGACTTTCAGATATGTGGATGTATAATATAAACGAAATTATCATAAAATAACTTATCATAAGGAGGCGCACGTATGAAGTTTATAGGCCGAAAAGTGGAGCTGGAAAAGCTGAACACAGAGTATGAGCGCGATGGCGGTTTCGTGGTCATCTATGGACGACGCAGAGTTGGCAAAACAACGCTGATCAAAGAGTTTCTGAAAAAGAAGACAGCCTTCTATTTCCTCGCAACGGAAGAACTTGAATCCCAGAGTATAAAGCGTCTGGCTGGCGTCATTGGGCGCACAACGAAAAGCGCATATCTGCAGAAAGTGGCCTTTACGGATTGGCTGGATCTATTCCAAGTGATTGCCGATTATAAACCGGAAGAAAAGAAAGTGCTGGTTATTGACGAGTTTCCGTACCTGGTAAAGACCAATCCAGCCTTCCCATCGATCTTACAGAACGCCTGGGATGAAATTCTGAAAGGCAGCAATGTGATGCTGATCTTGTCGGGTTCCCTGATCGGTATGATGCAGAAACATGCTCTTTCCTATGACAGTCCTCTGTATGGCCGCAGAACCGCGCAGATACGTCTGGCTCCGCTGCCGTTTACGGATATATATGCCGTTCAGAAATTGCCGTTTGAACAGGCAGTGGAACAGTATGCTGTGACGGGTGGTGTTCCCAAGTATCTGGAGTTTTTTGAGGATGACCGGGGACTTGAAGAACAGCTTAAAGATGCCGTTTTATCTAAAAGTGGATTTTTGTACGAGGAACCAAACTTTCTGCTGAAAAGTGAATCTGTGACAGCAGTGAACTATTTCTCCATCATCAAGGCCATTGCAGACGGAAACCACAAGCTGGGCAAGATTGCCGGTGTGCTGGGACAGGAAACTTCAGCTTTGACACCATATCTGTCTACACTTGCGGATTTGGGTTTTATCGAAAAGAAAACGCCGGTAACAGAAAAGAATCCGGAAAAATCCCGTAAGGGACTGTATTTCATCTCGGATAATTTCATTCGGTTTTGGTTCCGCTATGTTTATCCCTATAAGGGTGAACTGGAACTGGACAATATGCAGATTGTTTTGGATGAAATCAGAAAAGACTTTGTAGAGAAATTCGCAGCGTTCGCTTATGAGGACATTTGCAAAAGTATCTTTGCAGAGTTGTGCAGGAATGGGGCGATTTCTTTTGTGCCATCCCGTATCGGTTCTTACTGGTTGAACGATTTTGATGGAGATACGGAAATTGATGTAATGGCCGTAGACCATCAGAATAAGCGGATATTTGCAGGAGAATGTAAATACCATACAAAACCTGTGGATGCGCCTGTCTATTTTACCCTGAAGGAAAAGGTTGATGGCGCTGCTGAAATTCGCAAGGCATACCCGGGGTATGATGTTATCTTCGGCGTGTTCAGTAAAAGCAGCTTTACGCAGCGTATGCTTGATGCTGCAAAAGAAAATACAGGGCTGCTCCTGGTCAATGAGGATCATTTGGTGTAATCCCTATTTCTGCAACAATTGCACATTTGCAGATGCTTTTGGCCTTTGAGAAAACGGCAGGGCGCACGTTCGGAACTTCGCCGAAAATTTCGGCGAAGTTCCAAAGTGACGATTCTATCGGAGATGAGGCAGGTGTCAGCGGAAATACCGTCCGCAATTATATCGCCCTGAACAATCTGATTCCTGAGCTCATGGAAATGGTGGACGAAAAGAAAATCGCCCTCAGTCCTGCCTATCAGATTGCCGCCCTGCCGAAAGAAAGCCAGGAACAGCTATTCGACACCATCGAAAGTGAACAGGCCACCCCATCTCTATCCCAGGCGCAGCGCCTTCGCAAACTCAGTCAGGCCGGAGAATTGAACGAGGATACCATGCTTTCCATCATGATGGAGCAGAAGAAGCCGGAGAGGAACGACATCACCCTGTCCGGGGACAAGCTGAAAAAGTATTTCCCTCGCTCCTATTCCCCCAAACGGATTGAAGAAACCATCTTCAAGCTTCTGGATGCCTGGCTGAAAAAGCGACAGCGTGAAAATAGCCGCTAATACCCCC
>JALFGI010000017.1 GCA_022777455.1 Clostridiales bacterium
GAAGAGAATGCCATGTATCTCTCTGATGAATACATGGAATGCTACAGCGTCATCAAGCAGCTGCTGCCCTTTGCCGATCCCACCTATGTCACCGTGGAGGACAAGGGAACCAAGGATTATTCCACCGCCTCTCCCTGCCCCATTGAGGATGTCATCTGCGGCACCGACACCTGGCGGGTGGTTCCGGAGCCCAGAAGCTACGGCTCCCCCAGCTGCATCATCACCCTCACTGCCCGGGACGGCAGCGTGGCAACCATCTGCGATTCCTCCCCCGTTATCTTGGTCACTGATGCGGACGACACCCAGCAGTGGTTCCAGGGCTGGGCTTCCGGCGAAGAGCTGGTGGGAATGCTCTATAGCTGGGCCAAGAGCATCGAATGGACGCCGGGTGAGTAAATTCAGCGAAACGATATATGAAAGCACCGGCCAACCCGAAAAGGGCTGGCTGGTGTTTCTCTGATGCACCGATCTGCTTGACAATAATTAAAATATATGTATAATATAATTATGGAAGAGATAAAATTCGAGTGGGATGAAAATAAAAATGCCATCAACCAAAAGAAGCATCATGTTTCATTTGAAGAGGCAAAGACGGTATTTTATGACGAGGACGCGTTGGTGATTGACGACCCCGACCATTCGGAGGAGGAAGACCGATTTATCATTCTTGGGCTGTCATCGAAAGCAAATCTGTTGGTGGTTTGTCATTGCTATCGCGCTTCGGACACGGTCATTCGGCTGATTTCAGCCAGACAGGCCACAAAAACAGAAGCGAAATACTACCGTAATTGAGGTGATTGTTATGAGAGAAGAATATGATTTTTCCGCTGCCCAAAAGAATCCCTATGCCAAGAAGCTGAAAAAACAGATCACGATCAATATTGACAGCGATACCATCGACTATTTCCGCAAAGAATCCGACGATACCGGCATTCCCTATCAAACACTCATCAACCTTTACCTCGCCGACTGCGCCAAAAATAAGAAAAAGCTCCAGTTGACCTGGGGTTGATTCCGCGCTCAGTAAACAACCGGCCAACCCGAAAAGGGCTGGCCGGTATTTTCTCTTATTTCTGGTTGGGCTCCTGCCCGGGCAGGGGGCGGTGCTTGGCGGTGTACGCGCTGACATCAATCCGGATGACGCTGACGATGGACACCAGCCGCTCATTGAAATCAAAATCCTTGCCGGTCTGGGTTTTCATCAGCAGGGTCATGGCCTGCTCCTTTTCCGTCACATCCTCCACCATCACGGCCTTGCCCCGGCCCATGAGGGAATAGTAGGTGATGCCGTACTGGCAGGGGATTTGTCCCACAAAGGGCTCCACGCCATATTCCATCTCAAAGCAGCAGGTGGGATTCTTGGCAATCACATCCAGCTTGTAGCCCTTCACCGCGCTGTGCAGATAGATGGTGAGTTTCCCGTCCTCCATCCGGTAGCCGTAGTTCATGGGCACCACATAGGGCATCCCATCATCCACCAGCCCCAGGTGCAAAACCTTGCTCCCATCCAGAATGTCCCGGATCACCGCCGAATCGGTTACTTCAAATTCCCGCCTTGTCATCGCTTCAGCCTCCAGTTATGATTCAGATGAAAGACAAATTGTAATTTAGTGCAACGCCATTCGTAGGGCGGGGTCTTGACCCCGCCGACCCGGTTCCGGTTTTTGATTGGTACGTTGAATGATACCAGGTGACAATGAGCACCAAAACCTTCCCTTGGGGGGGAAGGTGGCCCGGCGGTAGCCGGGTCGGATGAGGAACGGCGAAACCTGAAACATTAGAATATTGTTTCATTAAAGGGTACTGTGTCGGACATTTATCCATTCATTTTGAAGCTTTTGGTTATCCTACAGGGCGCATTCCTCATCCGCCCCTGTGGGGCACCTTCCCCTCGGGGGAAGGTATTCTCACCGCACCTGGTTCCATTCAACGTACCAATCAATAATCGTTACGTGATCGGCGGGGTCAGAAAACCGCCCTACGAACGGGAACGCTAAACAACAATTTGCTGGATAAAACATCAGAAAGAGGACAGATTATGATTGAATGGATCACACGGATCAACGGAGCCGTGAACAATTTTATCTGGGGCATGCCTGCCATCATCTGCATTGTGGGCGTGGGCCTGCTGCTGACCTTCCGCACCGGATGCATTCAGGTTCGGAGATTCAGGGAGGCCATGAAAGCCACCCTGGGCAAGGTATTTGAAAGGAAAGCCGCCAAGGACGGCTCCATCAGCCCCTTCCAGGCGGTGTGTACGGCTTTGGCCGGCACCGTGGGTACGGGCAACATCGCCGGCGTGGCGGGAGCCGTGGCCATCGGCGGTCCCGGCGCGGTGTTCTGGATGTGGTGCTCCGCCTTCTTGGGCATGTGCACCAAATTCTCCGAAGTAGTGCTGGCCATCCACTACCGGGAGCGCAACGACCGGGGAGAATACATCGGCGGCCCCATGTACTACATCAAAAACGGCCTGGGCCCCAAGTGGGGCTGGCTGGCCTCCCTCTATGCCCTGTTCGGCGTGCTCACCGTGTTCGGCACCGGCAACGCCACCCAGGTGAACACCATCGTCTCCTCCATCAACACGGCTCTTGAGAGCTTCCACCTGATCAACGACGACCAAGCCGCCGTGATGAAGCTGATGATCGGCATCATCATTGCCCTGCTGGTTGCCGTGGTGCTGCTGGGGGGCATCAAGCGCATCGGCCAGGTGGCGGAAAAGCTGGTTCCCTTTATGGCATTACTCTACATCGTGCTGGCCCTGGGCATCATCGTCATCAACTGGCGGCGGGTGCCCGGCGTGTTCGCCATGATCTTTGAGGGGGCCTTCTCCCCCCGGGCGGTTACCGGCGGCGTCCTGGGCTCCATGTTCCTCAGCCTGAAGAAGGGCGTGTCCCGGGGCATCTTCTCCAACGAGGCGGGCCTCGGCACCGGCTCCATTGCCCACGCCTGCTCCGACACCGACGACGCGGTGCAGCAGGGCTACTTCGGCATCTTTGAGGTGTTCATGGACACCATCGTCATCTGCACCATGACCGCCCTGGTGATTCTGTGCAGCGGCGTGAATGTGAACTACGGCCAGGCCGCCGGCGCGGAGCTGACCATCTCCGGCTTCACCGCCACCTACGGCAGCTGGGTGTCGGTGTTCACGGCGGTATCCATGTGCTGCTTCGCCTTTTCCACCATCATCGGCTGGGGCTTGTACGGCTCCCGGTGCGTGGAGTTCATCTTCACCTCCAAAGCGGTGAAGCCCTTCCTGGTGGCCTATTCCCTGGTGTCCATCGTGGGGGCCACCATCGACTTAGGGCTGCTGTGGGACATCGCCGAGACCTTCAACGGCCTGATGGCCATCCCCAACCTGATCGCCCTGTTCCTGCTGTCCGGGGTGGTGGTGAAGCTGGTGAAGGGAGAAACGGTTCCCAATCGGATTTAAGGCATGACAATTCCCCCGGTTTCTGGCGAAACCGGGTGAATTTTTCGTATTATTTATAAAATCTTCCAGTCCACTGTAGGGGAGGCTCTTAGCCTCCCGTAACGTAACGCGAGAGAGTGTTTGGTTGAATGGTATAACGTCCAACGCTGTGCGAATTCGCCCGACCTGGATTTTTATTGTGGGTTTGTACCGCGCGGGAGGCTGCGAGCCTCCCCTACAGTTTCGTCGCGGTGCTGTGCGAATTCGCCCAACCCGATTCATCATTTTTGGCTTGTACCGCACGGGCGGCTGGTAGCCGCCCCTACGATGGCGTAATCGATAAATTACAATTCCGCAAGCAGCAGATAAAAGCCGGCAGGCACATTTTCTCAGCCAAACATAAAAAATCCCGGAGGGGCACGGGCCTCTCCGGGGTTTTGTTATTTGGTTACTGCTCGTCTTCGTCCTCGAAGGAGAACTCCAGGGTCTCGCCGCATTTGTCGCAGACGATGCTGCCGGACTCCAGAACCTCCTCGTCGAAGTCGATGATGTTGCCGCAGGCGCACTGGACTTCGTAGACGGTGGTTTCCTCGTCGCCGAAGTCGAAGCCTTCGTCGCCCATCTCGTCGTCTTCCTCGTCCTCGTCGTCCTCGTCGGGCCAGAACTCGTCGTCCTCGTCCTCATCCTCGTCGTAGTCATCTTCCTCGTCCAGGATGTAATCCTCGATGGCATCCAGATCCTCTTCGATCTCATCCAGCTCGTCGGAGATGGCGATGGTGGTATCCTCGATATCCACGACCTTCTTGGTCACATCCCCCAGAAGATCCACAATGGCAGCGATCATCTTACCTTCATCGGACTCGGTGTTCAGCTTCAGGCCGTCCATCAAGCCCTTGAGATAGGCGGACTTTTCAGAAATCGTCATATCAGTAACTCCTTAAAATTAAGCCTTGGAACGGCCCAGGTACTCGCCGGTGCGGGTGTCGATCTGGATCTTGTCGCCCTCGTTGATGAACAGGGGCACCTTCACCTCGGCGCCGGTCTCCACGGTGGCGGGCTTGGTGACGTTGGTGGCGGTGTTGCCGGCGAAGCCGGGCTCGGTCTTGGTGACCACCAGGTCGGCAAAGTTGGGGGCTTCCACGCCGAACACGCTGCCCTTGTAGCTCATGATGACGCAGGTATCATTCTCCTTGACGAACTTGAAGGAATCGTCCAGCACGCTGCCGTCGATGGGCTCCAGCTCGTAGGTCTCGCCGTCCATGAAGTAGTAGAGGTTGCCGTCGTTGTAGGAGTACTCCATCTTCTTGCGCTCAATGTAAGCGGTGGGGTACTTGGCGGTGGGGTTGAAGCTGGTCTCGGTGACGCCGCCGGTGATGACGTTCTTCATCTTGACCCGGACGAAAGCAGCACCCTTGCCGGGCTTGACATGCTGGAACTCCACGACCTGCATGACCTTGCCGTCCATTTCAAAAGTAACACCGTTTCTGAATTCACTTGCAGAAATCATTTTATTTCCTCCTAAAGTATCTTCCCCTAAGGCGAAGAAAAATATGTACAAAATTGCATCGACTTATTTTAACCGATGACGCGGCATTTTTCAAGGGGAAATGTGATATTTTTTACAGAATGATCAGTTCTTTGGGCAGCTTTGTGAGATTTTCACAGCCGTCGGGGGTCAAAATGGTCACATCTTCGATTCTCACACCGAATTTTCCCGGCAGATAGATGCCCGGCTCGGCGGAGCACACCGCCCCGGCGGGCAGGGGCGAATGGTTTCTCATGTTCAGATTGGGGCTTTCGTGAATCTCCAGGCCTAAGCTGTGGCCGTAGCCGTGGCCGAAGTAGTCGCCGTAGCCGGCGTCGGCAATCACCTTCCGGGCAATGCCGTCGATTTCGCTTCCCGGCACACCGGCCCTGGTGGCGGCAATGGCGTCACACTGGGCCTTCAGCACAATATTGTATACCTTCTTCATTTCCTCGGTGGCGTAGCCGAAGGCCACGGTGCGGGTGGTATCGGAGCAGTAGCCCTGGTACAGCACGCCAAAGTCCATGGTCAGGAAGTCCCCCTGCTGAATCACCCGGTCACCGGCCACGCCATGGGGCATGCTGGTGTTGGGGCCGGACACCACAATGGGGTCGAAGGACAAGCCCTGGGCGCCGTTTTTGTACATGCAGTAGATGAGCTCCGCCTGGGCCTCCAGCTCGGTCATGCCCACCTTCAGCCGGGGCAGGGTCTCCAGGAAGGCGGCGTCGGCGATTTGCTGGGCCTTGCGCATCCGCTCCAGCTCCCAGTCCTCCTTCACGGCCCGGAAGCCGTAGATTTTCTCGTTGTAGGGCACCAGCTCGGCCTTCAGCGCTTCCCGGAACCGGGCCAGCTCTCCGGCGGTGAGGTACTCCTCTTCATAGCCCAATCTGGTCACGCCGAAGTCGGCGATGGCCTGATTCAGCAGTTTGGGGTAGCTCCGGTCCCGGTCCGTCTCCACCACCTGAAAGCAGTGGATGTTCTTCTGGGCGGACTCGCTGTAGCGGCTGTCGGTGAAGTAGCGGCAGCCGGCCTTGGTGACGATGGCGATGCCCTCGGCAATGTCGAATTCCGCGCCATAGTGGCGGCTGTAGCGGGAGGTGAGGAGCAGACCGTCCACCTCGCCGCCCAACAATGACAGGTATTTGTCCAGATTTTTCATGCTTTGATTCTCCTTTTTCTTGCCAGGAAGATGAAGAGCAGCTCCAGAACATGGCGGCCCTTGAACCAGATGGTGTGGTTGTGGATGGCATCCACCAGGATGGAGGTCACCCCCTGGGCATTGGCCCCCAGCACATCGGTGAAGATCTGATCGCCGGCCAGAGCCGCCTGGGAGGCGGGGATGTCATACTTTGCCAGGCACTCCCGGATGCCCTTGCCCCGGGGCTTTTTCGCCCGGATGATGCAGTCCAGGTTCCGCTCCCGGCAGAAGCGCTGCACCCGGTCGCTCTTGCTGTTGGAGACGATGCACAGCTGAATGCCCGAGGCCGGCATGGCGCGCAGCCACTGCTCCATCTGCTGGGTGGGAATGTCGGAATAATAGGTGACGATGGTGTTGTCGAAATCCAGCATCAGCAGCCGGATGCCCCACCGGGAAAGAAGCTCCGGGGTGAGGGCGGTGATGGACGGGGCCATAAGCTTCGGCAGAAAAGAGATGGACATATCATCCTCCGTGTTTTCATAATCTATAGAAGAATTATACCATGGAAAGGAGGGTTTGTCCATGGCGATTCCACAATATCTTGCCATGACGGCGGCGGAAATGGCCGGAACCGCTCCCCTGCCCCGGTACATGGCCTGGATGGCCTGCCACTTCTCCCCCTACTCCACCGGGCTGACCAACCTGCCCGCAAAGCTGCGCCAGGGCAGCCTGCTGATTCTCAACGACCGCACTCCCATCCACTGCCACGACCCGGAGCGGGTGTGCCGGGAGCTGAACAGTACGCTCCACCGCCTGGGCTGTGAGGGGCTGCTGGTGGATTTCCAGAACCCGGTATGCCCGGAAGCCAAGGAACTGGCAGCCTACCTTGATACCCATCTGGAGGCCCCCATGGGCATCGGCCCGGATTACGCGGCAGAAAACGCGGCGGTGTTCCTGCCCCCGGCGCCTACGGATGTGGCCGTGGGGGAATATTTGCGGAAATGGGCGGGCCGGGAAATCTGGCTGGAAGCGGCCCTGGAGGGGCAGAACATTACCCTGACCCCCGAAGGAGCGGTTTATGCTCCCAACCGCCGCCGGGATTTTGACCACATCCACATCGAGCCGAGCCTGCACTGCCACTACAGCATCGAAGATACCCCGGAGGGCATCACCTTCCACACCTGGCGGACACCCGAGGATTTGAATTCCCTCCTGGCCGAAGCGGAGCACCATGGCGTCACCCGCTCCGTGGGGCTGTTCCAGGAGTTGGGATACATTTAAAGCAATTCCGTCCGGGAACGGCCTGTGTGCCGTTCCGCCCCGACATCAAATGAGAATGCGAAGCAGCATTTGATTGGATATCAATTCTCCTTGCGCCGCAGCGCATATCGTGTGGCACACCTATCGAACGCCCGGCGTATATCGTCAATTCCGCCAGGAATTGATATCGATCCGAATCCCACCGTTGAGGACGAACCCAGTTTCGTTCATCCAAAAAGGAAGGTCCCGTGGGATTCGGAACGGCACATAGGCCGTTCCCTTGTATAATAAAGTTAGTAGCAAACGTGTGGTAAAATAGTTCAGATACTGTGGATTGGTACGTTCCCTTCCGGCATTGAGAAATGACTGGTTCCCGTAGGCTACGACCACAGCTCCGGACAGCAGAGTTA
>JALFGI010000021.1 GCA_022777455.1 Clostridiales bacterium
CCGGACAACATGGCCTACACCTCCTACTGCGCCGTGCTGGCCTCCCTCAGTGAAGAGGTCCGGGGGGTGAAGATCCACATCGATGCCCACATCCCCATCTGCAGAGGCCTGGGCTCCTCCGCCGCCCTGCTGGTGGCCGGCGCCATGGGCGCCAACGTGCTCCGGGGCAGCCGCCTCTCCACCCAGGGCCTGCTGAACATCACCAACGCCATGGAAGGCCACCCGGACAACCTGGCCCCCGCCTTTTACGGCGGCCTCACTGCCTCCATGGTGGATAACGGCCTGCCCGTCACCGTGAATTTCCCCCTGCATCCCGGCTGGGAGTTCCTGGCCCTGGTGCCGGAGTTCGATCTGCCCACCACCCTGGCCCGCAGCGTGCTGCCGGAGCAGGTGAACAGGGCGGATGCCATTTATAATGTATCCCACGGCGCCATGGTCCTGAAAGCCCTGGAGCTGGGAGACGAAAAGCTCCTGCGAAACGGTATGCAGGACAAGCTCCACCAGAACTACCGGAAAAAGCTGATTCCCGACTACGAGAAGATCGAGGCATTGGTGCGCACCACCGGGGCGGCCTTCTGCCTCAGCGGCGCAGGCCCCACCCTGCTGTGTATCACCCGGAACCCCGGCCTGGAGGAAAAGCTCTCCAAGAAGCTGGGCAGCGTCACCCAGCACAACTGGCAGATGCTTCCGCTGCACGTGGAATTCCAGGGCGCCCATGTGATTTCCAGCGAAGAATAAGGGCAACACCGCATAATGGGGCAAGGAGATTCGGCGAGAGATTTTGACACAAGCGAAAGTATGGAAAATGCGGGAATACTGGATGTATTTCCCATTTTTCATACTGCACGATTGGGGCAAAAGATCCGCCGAAGCCTGCAGCTCCCATTGTGCGGTGTTGCCTAAGACAAAACAGGAGCCGCAGTTTGCAGCTCCTGTTTTCGTATATGTTGCACCCCGGAACCGACGCACCCCTTGGCTCCCCCTATGGGGGAGCTGGCTGCCCCGTCAGGGGCAGACTGAGAGGGCAACACACGTGTAAGAATGCTGTTGTCTTCTCTGCGGTACCCTCTCAGTCAGCCTGACGGCTGCCAGCTCTCCCAGAGGGAGAGCCAAGAGCGCTGTCAGCGCCGGCAGAATCGGGACGGGAACCGTCCCCTACAGTGGCTTGGCTCAGCTTACAGAATCTCCGCCAGCACCTTCACAAAGAAAATGGCCACCACGATGAGCATCAGGGGCTTGACGGACTGGGCGCCTTTTTTCTCGAAGGTCTTTGCCCCCAGGTAGCTGCCCACGATGCTGAAGCACCCGGCGGTGAGTCCCAGGGGGAGCAGCACCCGGCCTCCCAGGAGGAACACCACCAGGCTGGAGACGTTGGTGGTCCAGTTGATGGCCTTGCACAGCCCGTTGGCCTCCTTCAGTCCGTAGTGGGCCAGGCCCGTGAGCAGCAGAATCAGGAACACCCCGGTGCCGGGGCCGTAGAACCCGTCGTAAATGCCGATGACGAAGGACACCACGCTGCCGATGGCCATGGCCTGCCACAGAGGCAGCTTATCCCGCTCCCGGGCCATGGTTTTATTGGCATAAATGTAGATGGCGGTGAGGGGCAGGATCACCAGCATCAGGCGTTTGAGATAGTAGTCGTCGATCATCAGGGCAATCCGGGCCCCCAGATTGGAGCCCAGCATGGCAAAGATCACGCAGGGAATGGCGGTTTTCCAGGGGATGTAGCCGTTTTTGGCGTATTTTCCCGCGGCGATGGTGGCGCCCATGCAAGCGCTCATTTTGTTGGTGGCCAGAGCCATCTGGGTGGGCAGCCCCGCGATCAGGTAGGCTGGCAGGGAAATCAGCCCGCCGCCCCCGGCGATGGCATCCACAAAGCCCGCCAGTCCCACCAGGGGACAGATGATGAGATATTGAAGCAGCGTTGGTGTCATGGGATTTTTCTCCTTTTTTCTTTCTGAACCGCATTATACCAGAGGGAAACCCAATGTCAAGCCGCGACAGGACAGTAAATTGTTGTTTATCGATTACGCCACCGTAGGGGCGACTATTAGCCGCCCGTGCAGTACAACTTACAATGCTGAACCAAGCAGGGCGAATCCGTACAAATTTTCCACAGTTGTACCATTCAACCAAACGCTCAGTTGACAAAGCTGGCGGGCGGCTGGTAGCCACCCCTACGGTGGCTGCGCAAAAACGTTACCGGGCGCTGCCCAGGAGTCCCGGATGACACACATGTCAGTGCGACATTGGGATGAAGCGCCCTGCGCTTCAAATTACAATTTATTTGCGAGAAAAACGGCCAGCCCAAAATAAAAAACCATTTTGGTGCTTGACAGCTAAAAAAATCTATGTTAGAATTTACTAGCTGAATCCGGGAAGCAGAGCTGTGCGGGTGTAGTTCAATGGTAGAACACCAGCCTTCCAAGCTGGATACGCGGGTCCGATTCCCGTCACCCGCTCCATCAATTATGCGCCAGTAGCTCAGCCGGATAGAGCAACTGCCTTCTAAGCAGTAGGTCGGGGGTTCGAGTCCCTCCTGGCGTGCCATTCAAAACGTGCTCCAGTCCATTCGGACTCGAACAATCAAATCCCATATGCCGGTGGCATATGGATCCCGAGGGCTCGACCGAGGGATACCTTGTTGTGGCGAGTCCCTCCTGGCGTGCCATTCAGCAGTAATTTCATATGGTGGATATGGCCTAGTTGGCTAAGGCGTCAGATTGTGGCTCTGAAGATCGTGGGTTCGAGTCCCATTATCCACCCCAGATAAGTTACCTGATTTGATACAATGTCAAATCAGGTAATTTCATTTATATGGCAAGAAAAAGTTGGAATTTCCCAGAAAATGAGGGTAATTCCAACTTTTTCGTTTCGCAAGTTCTTGCTGATGGAGCCAACGCAGCCTCCTGTATAGGAAAAAAAGCAAAATCGGACAGTCCTATCGTTCAATTATGGGCTATCGTTCAGATAATCAAGACCGCTAAAATATGTGCGCACTTACTGCAATATCGGCTCTCCGGAGGATGTGACCGCAGTCATCAATAACGACGCACAGGGCATTGGCCTGTTCCACTCAGAGTTTCTCTACCTGAGGGCTTCCGATTATCCCAGTGAGGAGGAACAGTTTGAGGCCTACCGCAGCGTCGCCACTGCAATGGACGGCAAGCGTGTGGTGATCCGTACGCTGGACATCGGCGCGGACAAGCAGGTGGATTACTTCCAGATGAAGAAGGAAGAGAATCCCGCACTGGGACAGCGGGCCAGCCGTATCTGTCTGAACCGCCCCGAGGTATTTCGCACCCAGCTCCGGGCGTTGTACCGGGCAGCGGTTTACGGAAAAATCGCCATCATGTTCCCCATGATTACCTCGGTATGGGAAGTGAAGGAGTGTAAGCGTGCCTGTCAAAGCATGATGAAGGAGCTGGAGGCAGAAGGAATCCCCTATGATCCCGAGACAGAAATTGGCATCATGATCGAGACACCGGCATCCATATTTGTTGCGGAAGAGCTGGCCAAGCTGGTGGATTTCTTCTCCGTGGGCACCAACGACCTTACCCAGTATACCCTGGCCTGTGACCGGCAGGCAAATGACCTGGGCAAGTTTTACGATCCCCACCATCCGGCCCTGCTGCGGGCCATTAAGATGGCTGCGGATGCCGCCCATAAGGCGGGCATCTGGATTGGGATCTGTGGAGAGCTTGCTTCCGACATCAGCATGCTCCCCACGTTCCTTGCCATGGGTGTTGATGAGCTGTCTGTGTCCCCGGCAGCCGTGCTGCGATCCGGAAGAGCATTGCAAAAACCTGTACGCTGGAAATGCTGGAAAGCTGAATGAAACGAACCCGCAGTCGTTTCACTCCGGCTTTCAAGGTTTGTATTCTTTTTGCGGTCCATATCAGAACGTAGATGTGTCACGCAGGTTTTTCACGGGCTTTCGAGTGTGATTTATTGAATCCCCAGACATCATCTCATAAACGGATGATGTCTGGGGGTTCGCCTGTTTGTATGTCCGCAGAATGAAAAAAGAGAATTTTCGGAGTAGAACTTGACAAGACCGCAAACCCTTTGTATCATAAAAACGAATCTATATGGGAAGAGGATGGTTTTGCTATATGAAGTTTAACGTTAAACCAAAGGAAGGAAGAGGGAAAACAATCGCAATTATCGTGTTATCTGTTGTTGCGGTGATGTGTGTTGCGGTTTGTATCCTTACAAGGACAACCAACTTGCTTATCCCTGAAAGGGAGTATGCTGCCCTGATTCTTTACGAAGGGCCGAAACCGATTCCCGCCTCCACAGCTGTGTCCATGAAGGTGGATGGCCACGAATTGTTTGTTTACGATACCGCTGTAAATAACACCCACAGTTGGGACAGCCGTTACAATCCGCCCCTCTCCACAGCACCCATCACCTCTTTTGATTTTGACGGCGCTCCTGTTACCATGGAGATCACCGTAAACGGCCAGACAGAGCTGGGCGAAGTACTGGTGCGGCCTTTGGCGAAAGGGATTACTCCCACAGTAGTGGGCAATGTGATTACCTTCCAAGTCGCAGAGCCGGATGTTTACACCGTGGAATGGGGCGGCAGCGCCATGAACGCCATGCACATTTTTGCCAACTCCATTGACGATAACGCACCTACCGAGAGCACCGATACGGTGAAATACATTGGCCCCGGGGCATGGAGCATCGATACCATGGTGCTGAAGGATGATATGGAGGTATATATCTCCGGCGGCGCGGTGATCCAGGGAATCCTGGTGGCCAATAAAGTGGAGAACGCGAAAATCTGGGGCCACGGCTGGTTCGACGGCTCCAATCACCGGAGCTGGATGCTTGAAAAGCGTTCGGCCTATGTGCCCATCAGTCTGCGGGACTGTAAGAACATCCAGCTCAGCGGTATTGCGCTGCTGAATCCCAATGCCTGGTGCCTGGAGATCTACGACAGTGACCAGGTAAATGTGGATGGAATCAAGATCATCTCCGCCCGGCCCAATGGGGACGGAATCACCATCCAGTCCAGCCGGAACATTACGGTTCAGAACAGCTTTGTCCGTTCCTGGGACGACAGCCTGGTGGTCAAAAATTATTCCAATGAAAAGGGCAGCGACAGCGCCAATATCAGCTTTGACGGCTGCCAACTCTGGACGGACTTGGCCCAATCCATGGAGGTGGGCTACGAGACCAACAAGGGTGGAAAGCTGAAGCCCACCATTCAGAACATTACCTTCCGGAATATAACCGTCCTGCACAACTTCCACAAGCCGGTCATGAGCATCCACAATGCGGACGACGCGGCTGTTTCGAGAATCCTGTTCAGCAATATTATTGTGGAGGATGCCTCCATGGGTAAGGGCGATGCGGGAAAAAACGCCCAGCTCATCGATATTTGCATCGTACAAAACAGCTGGTCCAGCGCCAAAAAGCGGGGAACCATCGATGGCGTGGTGTTTGACGGCATCCATGTCCTGGGTGGAGATGATACCATTGATTTTAAGGAAGGGAATTTCTGCCCCATCCGCATCGCGGGCTTTGACCCGGAACACATGGTTTCCGATGTGACGGTGAAGGACTTGTTCGTCCTGGGGCAGGCGGTTACGGATGAAAATGTGACGGATAACCCAGACACTTCCATTGATAAGTTCACGGAGCATATCCATTTTATTACCGGGTAATGAGAAAGGGGCGATTTGAATGAGCAATCAGATGAAGAATTGGATCATCGTATTTCTGTGTCTCGTGATTATCGGATCTGTGGCACTCTCTGCATACACAATTCTTGCCGGCAGAACTTCCCAAGAGCCGAACCCCAATGTCACCCTGGTTACCACACCTGACCAGTCAGCTTTTGAGGAGCATCCCGAGTGGACCATCCCGGAAACGGAGCCCATCGACTACGGTGAGAACATCGCCCTGGGGAAGACTGTCTATCAAAACGGCCATACCCAGATCTATCACTGCCGGAATATCAATGACGGCGACCGGTTTACCTACTGGGAGGGTCTGGCAGGCAGCTATCCCAATATGGTCACCATCGATATGGTTGAACCGGCAACAATGACCGGTGCCCGAATTCTGCTGAACCCCAGACAGATCTGGAGCGCCCGAACCCAGGAGGTGGAGATCCAGGTCAGCGATGACAACGAGAATTTCACCACCATTCTCGAAAAAACAACCCTGTCCTTTGATCCGCTGGAGGATAACAGTGCCTACATCGAATTCGGGAAATCAGCCCAGGCACAGTATATTCGCTTCCTGTTTTATGCCAATACCGGTGCTGCAGCCGGGCAGGCGGCGGAGATCGAGGTTTACGCACCGAAGGATTGATATGAGGGTGGTTTCATGGTAGACAGTCATTTTGTAAAGGAAACGATGAGATCTTTGGGTGCCGATCTATGCGGGATCGCAAGCATCGACCGCTTTCATGATGCGCCCATCTGTGTGTCAATGCCTGTCCTGTAAATGCTTTGGAAACACAGGAAATGAACCAGCAAATCTGCTGGGATTATGCGTTTGGAACGGACGAAGGATCCCAGACCTGGCGAATTTCCTGTCATCAATGCAGAGATGTTTGTCCATACAATTTGGGAAGTCAGAATTCCTTCAAATAAGAAATTCTCTGGCAGCAGTCAAAAGGCTGCTGCCTTTTCCTTGACAAAAGGAGAGGTTTAACGTAAAATAAACACAGGAATCTAACTTTATCGTCTGTTTTGGAGGACGCTTATGGTAACGATAGAGGATATTGCGAGAGAGGCCGGCGTCAGCGCTACCACCGTGAGTAATGTAATCCATGGCCGAACCAACAAGGTATCCGCCTACACAGTGGACCTCATCAACGAGATCATCCGTGAGCGCGGCTATGTGCCGAACCTTTCCGCCCGGGCGATGAAGACCCGATCCTCCAAGGTGGTTGCACTGATCAATCATCTGGAATCCCGGGATCAGGAGAAATTCATGTCCGACCCTTTCTTTATGGACCTGACCAGCGCGGTGGAAAAGGCGCTGCGGGAACGGGGGTATTTTCTCATGATCCGGGCGATTTCCGAAAGCGAAGATCTGCTGGCATTCCTGCGCAACTGGAATGTGGAAGGCGTGTTCATGCCCGGCCTTTTTGAGGATGAGCCGTTTTATCAAACGCTTTTGGGTTTAAAATTGCCTGTGGTGCTGACGGACAGCTATGTTTCCGCTTTGGGGCATATGACCAACATCGGCCTGCAGGACTTTGAGGGCGGCCGCGTTGCCACAGAGCATCTGATCCGGAACGGCCACAAGCGGATTGTGTTCGCCGGGCCAAAGGTGAAGCCCGGCGGTGTTGTGGAACAGCGGCTTCTGGGATACAAACAGGCGCTGACAGACAATGGAATCCCCTTTGATCCATCGCTGGTGTACGAGTGCGAATTCTCCACCACAAAAATGATGGAGTTGGGCGGTGCTTTGGCAAAGCGAGAGGATATCACTGCGGTATTCGCCACGGCGGATATCCTGGCCGCAGGCATTATGTCCGGTCTGCAGCAGGCAGGAAGGATGGTGCCCAGAGATATTTCCATCGTGGGCTTTGACGACATCAACTGGGCCCGTATGACCATGCCCATGCTGACGACGGTACACCAGGATGCGGTAAAAAAAGGCCGCCTTGCGGCAGAGTGCATGATCCAGCTGCTGGAGGGAGAGACCAATCAGCTTCAGAACCGGGTTCTGCCTGTCCGGCTGGTGGAAAGACACAGTGTTCGGAAAATATAACACGAAGGAACCTCCGGATGGTTCGGCTTCGGCTTTGCCGCAGGCGAATTGTCCGGAGGCTCTTTGCTATAGAAGCAGCAGAGCGGGGACCGGCCCCGATCTTGTTGCATTTCACAAAATAAAACCGTAAAAAATGGATACTTTCACAATTTACAAAAGCCGAACATTCTGGTATCATATGGTTGAACGATAAACTAACGGAATAAACAATAAGGCTCGTGTCGATTTATGTTATTCTGTTAGGTTTAACGTAAAACTATCTTATGAAAGCAGGGAAGAAAATGAAAACAGTTAAGCTCACTAGCATGGTTCTTGCCATCGTTATGGTTTTTGGCCTGCTGGCCGGCAGCGCTTTTGGCAACAGCGCAGGTTCCATCACGCTGGGCATGTGGCCTGAGGACACGCAGACCGAAGCCATTGCCACCCACCAGAATTACTATGTTCCCGCATTCCAGGAGAAGCACCCTGACGTTGAAATTATCCCTTCCTACTACAAGTACGCTCCCGATACCTATGTTGCCCTGGCAACTGCCGGCAACGCTCCCACCGTGTTCGAGTCCTGGTACACCGAGCCGGAAAAGCTGATCCGGAACGGACTGGTAAAGGATATTACGGATCTGCTGGAAGAGCGCGGCTGGCTGGATGCCATGAGCCCCGCCATCCGGGATCTGCTGTCCGATGAGGATGGCCGCGTCTACGGCGTTCCCCGGGATGCTTACTCCCTGGGCCTGATGATTAACGTTTCCCTGTTTGAACAGGCCGGTCTGGTCAACGAAGACGGTTCCGTCAAGTATCCCACTACCTGGGATGAAGTCTACGAGTATTCCAAGATCATCCGGGAGAAGACCGGTGTGGCAGGCTTCTGCATGCAGGCTTCCGACGGCGGCGGCGGCTGGCACTGGTCCAACATCGCCTGGAACTTCGGCGCAACCCTGTGCATCCCCAACGCTGACGGCACCTATACCTCCAACCTGAACACGCCCGAAGCCATTGCCGCTATGGAATGGGTTCAGAAGATGGTGTCCGACAAGTGCGTCACCGATGACCCCACCCAGGAAAACTGGGGTACCGGCTTTGACCGCATCGCCACCTCCACTGCAGCCATGTACATCGCTGCCAACGACGCTGTGGATCAGCCCTCCTACAGAGGCATGAACGCCGATGAGTTCTTCCTGGCTCCCATGCCCGCAGGCCCCGGCGGCCACTACACCCTGATGGGCGGTACTCCCTATTTCTTCTCCCCTGATGCCACCGACGATCAGGTCCGTTGGGCACTGGATTACCTGGAGATTATGGGCAAGTCCCCCGAGGTCACCGATGCTGCCCGGGATGGCTGGGTGGCTGACGCCCAGTACCGCTCTGATGCGGGCATCCCCGTCATTCCCAGCTTCCCCGCATGGGTCGGCGCGGTTGTTGACGAGCAGAACAAGGTCATCGAAGAGTACACCAACATCGATCAGGTGCTGTGGTCTGCCTACTTCGACTTCTCCAAGGAGGAGGGCGCTCTGCGCACGGAAGAACCCGGTGACACCCAGACCATGTACACCATTCTGAACGGTGTCCTGCAGGCAATCTGCGCAGATCCCGCCGGCGTGGATATCCCCGCTCTGCTGGATCAGGCTAATGCCGACTACCAGGCAGTTCTGGACGCTATGTAATTCGCTTCCGTGTAAAACAGAAGGGGGGCCGCCGCATATGCGGCGGCCCCTTAGGGTATATCTGAGAGGGCTGCAATTTTTTTGCAGGCCTGCCAGATATACCCTGGATATGGTATAATGCGTGGTGTGAGGTGATTGCTGAATGAAAACGAAACACAATCCAATTCGACTGTCCGACGGCTGGGCAAGGCTGCGCCGTGACCTGTTCGCCTGGCTGCTGATGATTCCGGGCCTGATCCTGTTCGCATTCTTTGTGTGGGGTCCGCTGCTGGACACGGTAAAAATGTCTTTTTACGAGACGAAGGGAATGAACCTGGGAAAATTCGTGGGGCTTGCCAACTATAAAAAGCTTCTTGTCCAGCCTGCCTACAAAATCGCCTGGGGCAATACGGCGAAATATACGATCTGCTCTCTGTTTGTGGGCCTGGCTGTGCCGGTGGTTATCGCGGCGCTGATCACGGAGGTGACCCACTTCAAGGGCTTCTTCCGTGTGGCTGCTTACTATCCCAACGTGATTCCTTCCATTGCGGCAGTGATGATTTTCACGTTCTTTTTCGGCACCGGCAACAGCGGCGTTCTGAACATTCTGCTTGCCAAAATCGGCGTGGGCCCAATCAATTTTCTCACAAACAGAAAAACGGTCATTTTCTGGATCGTGGTTGCCATGACCTGGAAGGCTGCCGGCAGTACGGCGCTGGTATACATGTCCAGCATCTCCGGCATTTCCCCGGACCTTTATGAGGCGGCCACCATTGATGGCGCTTCTCCCATTCGACGCTTCTTTTCCGTCACCATGCCCACCGTCCTGCGTACGGGAAAGACCATGCTGATTCTGCAAATCCTGGCGGTGTTCCAAATTCTTTACGAGCCTATGATGATGACCAACGGCGGCCCGAACAATGCCAGTATTTCCATTTTGCAGCTTGTGTATCAGCTTGCTTTCAACCAGATGAAATTCTCCCAGGCAGCGGCGTTGTCGGTGGAGGTCTGCATCATCTTGATTTTCCTCACCGTGATTTACTATGCGGTTGCAAACAGCGTGGATAAGGACTGAGAAAGGAGAAGCTATGGGATTTTTCGGTAATTATCAAGGCAAAGAGGATGGCACCATTCGGTTTTACGATGTCAAGTCGAGAAAAACAAAGTTCTGGGTCATTCTGATTTACATTGCCTGTTTTCTGATCGCTCTGATCGCGCTGTTTCCTGTGTTCTGGCTTGTTTGCAGCTCTCTGAAGAACCTGACGGAGTATATGAGCACCACGCAGATTCTTCCCAAGCATCCGGACTGGGCAGGATGGATCAAAACCTGGAATGATTTTGGTTTTACCAAATACTATATCAATTCCGGCATCGCCGTGGCAGGCGGCGTGGTCTGCGCCGTGTTTTTCAATGGGCTGATGGCTTACTGCCTGTCGATTTTAAAGCCGAAAGGGCATAAGATCGTGCTGGCGCTGATCATGTGGTGCCTGCTGATTCCGCCGACCACCAGCTTCGTGGCCTTGTTCGTGAATATCAAGAAAATTGGGCTGACCGGCAGTTTTATCCCCCTTTGGCTGGCCATGGGCGCGAATGCTTACTGGGTGGTCCTGTTTAAGAATTATTTTGACAGCCTCCCGAAGGACTATATAGATGCCGCCAGGCTGGATGGGTGCGGCAGCTTCAGCGTGTTTACCCGCATTGTACTGCCTTTGTCCAAGCCTATCATTGTGGTAATCGCCATTTTTGCCGTTACCGCTGCGTGGAGTGAGTTCCTGATGCCCTATCTGCTGCTGGGGGGCACCGCAAAGGAGACGGTCATGGTGAAGCTGTACTCCTTCAACAATGCCGAAAAGACCAATCAAATCGACATCATCCGCGCCGTTCTGTATTCCATCATTCCGCCGACGATTCTTTTTGCGGTATTCCAGAAACAGATCATGGGCGGTGTGATGAACGGAGGGATTAAGGGGTAAATGCCTATGAGTAAATTTGCTGATCGATATTTTCAAATCCATCCCTGGCAGATCATAGAGGAAGGGTTTGACCCGGATTACAGCCAGGTGGCGGAATCGGTATTCTCTCTGGGAAACGAATATACCGGCCTGCGGGGGTATTTTGAGGAGGGCTATTCCGGCAAGAGCCTCCAGGGCAGCTATTTAAACGGGGTCTATGAGCGGCGTATGCTCCCCAAATCCGGTTATAAGGGGATGCTGTCCTTTACAGAGTTCATGGTGAACACCGTGGACTGGGTGTATACCCGCATTTCTTGCAACAATCATCAGCTGGATTTGTACGAGAGTAAATTCTCTGATTTCCGCCGGGTCCTGGATCTGCGCAGCGGTATTCTGACCCGCAGCTTTGTCTGGCAGGTAGATGACAGTACGGCTCTGGAGCTTTCCTTTGAGCGTTTTACCTCCATGGAACAGGAACAGTTCGTCGGCCAGAAGCTGACGATTCGGGTCGTGCGCGGAAATGCGGATGTGACCGTGCGCGCCGGTCTGGACTTTACAAGGCCCCATGTGTCTGTGGGGGGCTCCATGTTCCAGGTGGAATCCCAGCAGGCATCCGGGAAGGAAGCCCAAATCCTGGCAGCTACAATGACCACGAAACAGCGCGTTTATGCCTGCGCCAAATTCTCCGGTATGGAGGGTACTCCCTGGGAAAACGAGGAAGGGATCGCCTCCAATGGTTACCATGTGGTGCTTGGCAGCGGTGAATCCGTCAGGCTGGAGCGGGTGGTCACACTGCTCAGTGCCCGCAGTGAGGCCGAGCACGCAAGTCTGCATGACCGGATCCAGGCGGCGAATGCAAAATTGGAAAATGCCGACTATGAAACCCTCAAAGCCGCGTCTGAGCGCTGGTGGGAAAAGCAGTGGGAAGTGTCCGATATTGAGATCTGCGGGGATCCGGAGAACCAGCAGGGGATCCGCTTCTGCATTTTCCAGATGCATCAAACCCTCCACACCGCCAAGTATGGCGCCGTGTTCGGTGCCAAGGGCTTGACCGGTGAGGCCTACAACGGCAACACCTTCTGGGACAGTGAGGTGTGCTGCCTTCCCTTTTATCTGTTCAACAATCCGGAAGCGGCGAAGAGCTTCCTGAAATTCCGCTATGACACCCTGCCCCAGGCAAAGGAGCGGGCAGCCGCTCTGGACTGCAAGGGTGCGTTCTACCCAATTGCCACCATCAGCGGCCATGAGTGCTGCGACCTGTGGCAGCACGCCAGCCTGCAGCTTCAGGCCTCCACCGGCGTTGCCTATGGCATCTGGAACTATGTCCATCAGACCCGCGACCGGGAATTCCTGTACAGCTATGGCGCTGAAATGCTGGTGGAGATCAGCCGGATGCTGGCCACCCGGGGCGACACCGATCCGGTGACGGGAAAGTATGGCTATTACTGCGTCATGGGTCCCGATGAATTCCAGATGATGGTTCATCACAATGCCTACACCAATTTCATGGGACAGAGGATGCTGCGTTTCACCCTGGAGACCCTGGAGCAAATGAAATTAGATGCGCCCCAGGCGTATCAAAAGCTCCACGTTGCCCCAGAGGAGATGGCCGATTGGAAGGACAAAGCCGACCGAATGTACATTCCCTATGACGAAAAAACCAAGCTTTTTGAGCAGCACATGGGCTATTTCCATTTGCCGATGCTGGATATCAATGGGATACCCGTGAAGGATTTCCCGCTGTATTCCCACTGGTCCTATGAGCGGATCTACCGCAACAGCATGATCAAACAGCCGGATGTGCTGATGTTCATGATGCTCTATGGCTCTGCATTTACAAAGGAACAGCTTGCGGCCAATTTCGATTTCTATGAGCCCCGGTGTATCCACGAGAGCAGCCTGTCCCCCTCCATCCACTCCATTCTGGCCTGTCGGCTGGGGAAAATGGAAAAGGCAGAAAGCCTGTTTGATTTTGCCACCCGGATGGATCTGGATAACTATAACCGCAACACCCTGGAAGGCTTGCATACCACTTCCATTGCCGGCGCCTGGATGAACATTGTGTACGGCTTCGGCGGCCTGATCAGCGATGCGGATACTTTGACCCTTTGCTCCCGCATTCCAAAGGGCTGGGCGCGGTACACGTTCTCTATTTGCGTGGGGAACAGTGTGCTGCGGGTATCGGTGACCCAGAAGGAAGTGACGCTGGAAGCCGTGCGTGGCGCGGCGGTAAAACTGAACTTATATGGCCGGGAAGTTACGGTATCCAAACAAGCGGTTTCCTATCTGCGGGAGGACGAAGCATGGCTTGGTTGATTCAAAATGCATTTACCCAGCCTGAGACGGTTCCCGACAATGGCAATCGTCTTTTGATCGGCAATGGCTATATGGGCATCCGGGGAACGCTGGAGGAACATGGGAAAAATCAGCTGGCAGCCGTCAATCTGGCCGGAATCTACGATCAGGTAGGTGACGGTTGGCGGGAGCCGCTGAATGCCCCCAATCCGCTGCATACAGTTTTGTCCGTAAACGGTGAAGTTCTGGCACTGCCGGAAAAGCAGTCCTTTACCCATATGCAGTGCCTGAATTACCGGTATGGCATCTTCTCCCGGCGAACCCAATGGGCAGTTGGCGCGCAGACGGTCACGGTGGAAAGCCGCCGCATTGCCCACATGGCGAAGCAGCATCTGCTCCTGGCCCGTTACTGTGTCCATGCATCCGCACCAATGACGGTTGAAATAACCGCAGACATTGATTCGGATATCTGGGAAATTTACGGCCCCCATTATTCCAACATCGCCTGTCATACCGAGGATGACCGGATCATCTGCCTTGCCCGGGTTCAAAACGGAAAGGACCGTGTGGCGGTTGGCAGACACTGCACACTGGACGGCGGCAAGGCGGTACGGACGGAAACCGCCAACGGTTTCCGTTATCATGTGGAGCTGGAAAAAGAGCAGACGGTAACGCTGACATCCATCAGCGCCGTGTATACCACACTCGATTGCGCATCCCCGGAGGAAGCGGTACGCAAAGCATTGGACAATGCGGACTACGCCGAGCTCTCTGCGTCCCATGTGGATGTGTGGGAGAAAATCTGGGCCGTGGGAGAAGTGGAGCTGGATGGCGACGATGCTGCCCGGGACGCGGTCAATTATTCCCTCTACCATTTGAATTCCATTGCGCCCCGGCATGGAGATCATCTGTCCATCCCGGCAAGAGGCCTCTCCGGGCAAACCTACAAGGGAGCCATCTTTTGGGACAGTGAGATGTTCATTCTGGACTATTTTCTCTATACCCAGCCGGAGGTTGCCCGCTCCATGGTGCGCTACCGAATTGACACCTTACCCGGCGCCCTGGACAAGGCAAGGCACTATGGATGGCAGGGTGCCTTTTACGCTTGGGAAAGCCAGGAGGGCGGCTACGACGGCTGCTCGGATTACAATGTCACCGATGTGTTTACCGGACGGCCCATGCGAACCTACTTCCGGGATAAACAGGTGCATATTTCCTCCGCCGTGGCCCGGGCGATCATGCAGTATGTTACCGTAACCGGAGATACCGAATTGCTGGCCCAGGGCGGGGCACGGACGGTTTTGGAATGCGCCCGTTTCTATTTTTCATTGTTAGTTGAACGTTCTACCTCCGACTTTTGGGAGATTCACGATGTCATAGGCCCGGACGAATACCATGAGCGGGTCAATAACAACGCCTATACCAACAAGATGGCACTGGCAACCATTCGCTGGGCTGTGGAGGCATCGGACATTCTGAAAAGATCGGACGAAGCCGCATACCGGGTTTTTTGCAGCCAGACCGATGCCGAAGCGCTGCTTCCGAAGCTTACAGACGCTGCCCGGAGGCTGTACGTTCCGGCCCCCAATGAGCAGGGGATCATTGAGCAGTTCGACGGTTATTTTGGCCTGGAGGATGCTTCCGTGGAGGAGGTGCGCAGCCGGCTGCTGGACCCCAGAGAGTATTGGGGCGGCGCTTACGGCGTCGCGGCACACACCCAGGTAATCAAGCAGGCGGATGTGGTGACCATGCTGGAATTCTTCCACAATGAATATCCCCGGGATGTATTGAAGGCAAACTGGGATTACTACGCCCCCCGGACGGAGCATGGCTCCTCTTTAAGCGCCTGTATGTATGCCCTGCTCTCCTGCCGCTGCGGAAATGCAGAGGCCGCATATCCCTTTTTCCTGAAATCCGCCCAGGCGGACTGGAACGGCGGCGGCAAGCAATGGGCGGGCCTGGTCTACATCGGCGGAACCCATCCTGCCGCAGCAGGCGGTGCTTGGAAGGTTCTGGCCCAGGGCTTTGCCGGGCTGGAAGTAACGGAAAATGGCCCGGTGGTTCGTCCCTGCCTGCCCGAACATTGGACACGTGTATCCTTCCCCTTCTGTGTGCGGAATAAATGGTACCGAGCGGAGTTGACCCACGATAAAGGAGTTTTGACAGAACTATGAAATATGAAGCGGTCATTTTTGACCTGGACGGTGTCATTTGTTTCACCGACCACTACCATTATCTTGCCTGGAAAGCATTGGCGGATTCTCTCGGCATTCCCTTTGATGAGAACAAGAACGACCGCCTGCGGGGCGTATCCCGGATGGCCAGTCTGGAAATTGTGCTGGAGGCGTATGACGGCCCAGCCCTTTCCGAGATGGACAAGGTGAACCTGGCCACGAAGAAAAATGAGCTCTACAGAACCTATTTGCAGTCCATGACGCCTGCGGATTTATCCCCTGTGGTTCTGGACACCCTGAACACCCTGAGAAAGAAGGGAGTGAAGCTGGCAATCGGGTCTTCCAGCAAGAATACCCCTTTAATCCTGGAACGTATTGGCCTGGCAGGATTCTTTGACGCGGTTTCTGACGGAAATAACATCACTCGCTCCAAGCCGGATCCCCAGGTGTTTACCATGGCCGCTGAAATGTTGGGCCTGCCACCTGAAAAATGCCTGGTTGTGGAAGATGCGGTGGCTGGCATCCAAGCGGCAATTGCCGGTGGCTTCCACAGCGCAGGCCTCGGCCCTGCTTCGCAAAGCGGTATGGCAACCTATTCGCTTCGCAGCTTTTCCGACCTGATCCCTACTGTAATATCCATGTAACATTTTTCTTGAGACCTTCAGCGGTCATATATGGTGATAAAGGATAAAAGGAGCACTCCCTCGGCAATCCTTTTACCGCTGACCATCCAAAAACGAAGCACACCAGCTCGAAGGTTGGTGTGCTTTTTTGTTCGGATGGCCCGGAATCTTTGCGTATCATTCCAAAGAAAAGGTCATTTGATTGGCGGAGTGCCTGTTTATGCTACCCGGATATTACCAATCTCATCGGCATCAGCAATCTGTTCCATGTGATCGTGGATTATCTGGTGCGGGATCAGGCCTGCATGGTAAGCTGTGTTCCAAAGCAGAATCCCAATATTCAGAAGCTCATTGAATTCCGCTTGGAGGCAAATGTCAATACCTACGCAGCCTATATGAACGAGACTGCTTCCACCCGGCTGGACTCCCATGACTTCACCTATTCCAACGGCCCCTATACCTACCACGATACCTATGTGGGCAGTGAGCAATTTGCCGGGGAGGAGGCGGTCTGGTTGGATGGAAAAGCCCGGTATGCCATGAATTATTTTTGGCCGTGTGCTGGGACAGCAATTCAGCGGTGATTTCCTCAAGGATGCCCTGCGTCATGCCAGTCCAGACATACCCTACCGCGGCCCGGAATACTACCAGTCCGGGGAATACACCTACAAATGCAGCGTCGCGGGAGATTTCTCCTGGTTCCAGGGCTATGAGGAAATCTTCTGGAGCACAGAGAAGGTCTACGAATGCTATTTCCACGGCGGGCTGTTAAAATAATTGCTGCAATATGCGCCCGAACGTTCTTGAAAAAATCCCGAAATGCGCAATCAGGAGCAGTCTCTTCGAAATTGAGGCTGCTCCTGATTTATTTACGTTACCCCCATCCCAAGCAGCTCCTGGGCCACCTCCCGGCTTTCCAGGCGCATGATGTTGTCCTCCACATCGTCCCGGGAGAGGAGGTTCATGCTGCCGTACCAGAGGATTTGTTCATCAATGACGGCAAAATGCTGGCAGTTATCCTGAACCAGGCGGATCTCCCAGCCGGCTGTGCGCAGGCTTTCCAGTAACGCGAAGCGGTGTTCATCCTTGCCGTAGCGGTAGGCATCCGGGTGCCAGGTGATGACGGATGCTTTCAGACCGTTTTGCTGTGCGGGCTGCAGGAGGGCGATCAGCTGCTCCACCCGTTTCCGGCTCAGGGTGGGGCTGGAAATCACCACGGTTTCTGTCGCCTCTCGCATATCCTGCTCAAAAACGGAACGGTAGGTATCGGAATCGTAGATGGCATTGGCGGTCTGCTTCTCCGGGGCTTCCGGGGTACGCAGGGAATAGCCCATGCGATGATAGGTTCTCAGGCGCTTGGCGTACATTTTGTCAAACACCGGGATATGGGTGTCCACATAGTCATAGATGTACACGGCCTCCTTTCCCGGATAATCCCGGTGGAGCCGCCCGGCGTATTGCTCCACCACGCCCTTCCAGGAGACCGGGGTTGCCAAAAACAGGGCATCAAGCCTGGGATAGTCGAAGCCCTCTCCCACAAGCTGCCCGGTTGCCACCAGGAGCATGGTTTCTTCCGGCTGCACCTCCATCATAGCCTTCATCGCCCCATCCCGCTCCTTCTTCGGCATCTCCCCGGTGAGCAGAAAGGGCTTGTCGGCATAGGGTTTGAGCTGCTCATAAAGAACAGACGCCTGGTCGGTAAAGCGGGTGAGGATCAGAGGTGTCTTCCCTTCCTCCAATGCCTTTTTCACATCCGAAGCAATGAGATCGTTGCGAATCTCGTTTTTGCGCAGATGCTCATAGGCTTCCGTAACATGCACCTTCTCTTTGAAGAACGGAAGAACCGTTCCGGTAAATCTGGGGATGATGTAGTGCCCGATTCCCTGCTCGGCGGCTTTCTCCTTGGCGGAATACTGGAATCGAACCGGGCCCAGCAGCATCTCGTTGATTTTCTCCAATCCATCCCCACGGAAAGGGGTGGCGGTCACGCCGTACACATACCGGGCGTGAACCTCCTGCAATACGGAGCGAAGGGTTTCCGATGCGCTGTGGTGACACTCATCCACCAGCACCATGCCGTATTCCCGGAGCCGGGGGTGGAATTCTCCCTTTTTACACAGGGAGCCCGCCATGGCAATGTCCACGATGCCGGTGGAGGTGTCCTTGGGGCCGTGGATGATGCCGATGAGGCTTGTTCTCCGCTTCCTTCTGCCGCTTTTTGTTTCGTATTCCGGCAAATCCTCCCGGAATTCCAGAAATCGCTCCAATGCCTTCTGCCATTGCTCGATCAACGCGGAGGATTCCAGCAGAATCAGGGTGCTGACCTTCCGCTCTGCAATCAGGCGGCTGCAAACCACGGTTTTTCCGAAGGCCGTGGCGGCACTGAGGATGCCGCAGTCATGCTTCAAAACAGCCTTCGCCGCCGCTTCCTGATTGTCCCTCAGTTCTCCCAGGAAGCCAACCTCCAGCGCTTTCCCGGCGGCTCGTTTCTCCTCAATTTGGACCGGGATTTCCGCTTCCCGGCATCGTTCCAATAGTTCCTCCAACAGTCCTCGGGGAATACAGAGAAAACCACCGTCGTCCTCTCCCAGATACAGATACCGGGAGTTGGCAAAATTGGACAGGCCCATAGCCCGGTTCCGATAGAACAGCGGGTTGGCAATGGCCGCCATCCGGCGGAGCTGGTTTTGCAGCCGGGGCTTGAGATTTCCGGTCTCAATGTAAATCCGATTTGCCAGGGTCAGGCGCAGCGGCCCGTCCGCATCCTCTTTGTGGAGCTTCTTGCTTCGCTCCCAGGGCTTTGTTTCTTCCGGCAGAAAGCAGTCCTGGGGTGTCTCGGCAACATTCCATTTCTTGATGCAGTCCTCCATCGTTGCTGCGGACAGTCTCTGGGTGGCGAACAAAGCACCCCATTGATCCGCAAAGGGCTCCCAGTTTTCATCCACGAAGGCGCTGTTACCGTTCTTCAGCGCCTGTCCCTGTAATGGGAGCGCAATCAGATAGCCCAGTTCCCCATCGGAGATGCTGGTCTGTGCCGGAAGCATTCGGTCATAAAAGCGGAAGGATTTCAGATTCACCGTCTCCGCCCCCTTTTCCAGCAGCGCCATTCCAAACCGGCGAACCAGCACGGCATCCACTGTCTCCTCAAAGAAAATCCACAAATGCCCGCCCCGTCCGGAACGGGAACGCTCCGCCAGACAGGGGATGGAATTTGCACTGCACACCTGCCGCAGGGCGTCCACTTCCTCCATCCAGAGACTATCCGTGTTCCCGAAGTCCAGGGCTTCGGCGCCCTTTTCGTGGTTGTCAAAGTCAAACACCAGAAACCGGCAGCTTCCGTCGGGAAACAGCGGATAGACCCCAATCACATCCGACCCATCCGGCTTCTCTCCCCGCAGATGGGCTATGATCTGCTCCGCTTCCAGGGCTTTCCATTTCCGATTGGCGCAGTCCTTGCACCGGACCTTTTTCCCTGCTTTCTTCGGGCAGAGACCGTCCTTCCACAGATTCTCACATTGGGGATAATACTGTGTCTTCCCGGTGGTTTTGTTCACACTTCGTTTGCTGTAAACATCCATCCGACCCCAGAAGTAGGAATAAAACCGCCGTGCAAGCTGCCTGGTAATCTCCACAGGAGTGACCTCCGATTGGCGTACATACGGAATCCCCGCTTCCTCCAAAAGTCGCTTCAAGTATCGGTTTTCCCCCTGAAGCGCCTTTACCTGGGAGCGAAGTCTCTTGATTTCGTCCTTCATCGCTGTTCCTCCCTGGAATAGAAATTTGTGCAGGTGTTAACAGATAGCGGTTATTTCCATTGTAGCATCAAATTCCGGGAATGTCTAAGGCATTTCATTTCAAGATTGTAATTCGTGGAGAATCGTTTTTGTACGCACACACGCTGCATAGTGAAAGGTGCCTTCCTCAGTGGATGGCATACATTCCACAAATATACACCGGGTTTCTTGTGTGTATTTCTGTGCTCATCTCATCCGGAACCCAGGGAAACGTCGGTTGTGGCGGTTATTCTCTAAAACCCCTATATAACTATTTTTTCATGATTTTCTTTCTATAGGACTTTTATATATATGACCGTCATGACTGTCACAATAATGTTTTCATTATAACATTTCCATAATCTCCGTCCCATCCATGAAGCTGAACATGATCCGCTCATCCGCATACACCGTCACATGGTCCACCAGGGTATTCCACAACGCTTCATCAAAGTCTATCGGAATTTCCTCCAATTCCGTCAGCCGGAACAGAATGCCGCTGAAAACCATGGCTGTGGCTTCCATGGCTTTCTTCCGTTCCGGTAGGGATTCATATTCCGCTTTCTTTTCCTCATACTGCCGGGTCAAATCTGAATATTGCTGTCTGTATGCTTCTTCCGTCAGCGTGGCGGAGGCGTTCATCAGGATGCAGCTGCTCACCATGGCGGAGAGCCGCTCCAAATCCTGCTCCACCTTCTCAATGTCCGCGTCTATGAAATCTGTATCGGTCATGGATTTCTGCACATACCGCAGCCCTTCGATTCGTTCCTCCGGGTCGGCCATGTACTGGCTGAGTGCCCGGAGGAATCGTTCTTTTAAGATTTTTTCGTCCACATGGGGCGTGGCGCATTTGGTTTCATCCTTGAATTTGCTGTTGCACTGCCAGATGACTCGGCGATACTTGTCATTGGAGTGCCACACCTTGGAGCCGTAGACACTGCCGCAGTCGCCGCAGAGGATTTTCCCGGAGAAGGGACTGCTGCAGTCATGCCGTCTGCCCTTCCCCTTCCGTCGGCTGATCTCTGCCTGCACCGCTTCCCACTCCTCGGGACGGATGATTGCCGGGTGGCTGTCCTCCACATAGTATTGGGGCACCTCGCCTTCGTTGACCTTCATGGTCTTGGTGAGAAAATCCACGGTGTACCGTTTCTGAAGCAGGGCAGAACCCTTGTACTTTTCGTTCCGCAGGATGCTCTCCACCGTGGCGCTTTGCCAGTTCTCCTTGCCGCCGGGGGTGGGGATCTTCTGCTGGGTCAGGATTTTGGCAATGGCGGTGGGATTCTTCCCGGCCATGAACATCCGGTAGATGCTGCGGACAATCTCTGCCTCCTCCGGCACGATCTCCGGCAAACCGTCCGCCCCCTTGCGGTAGCCCAGGAACTGCTTGTAGGGCATGCTGACCTTTCCATCGGCGAACCGCTTCCGCTGTCCCCAGGTGACGTTTTCGGAGATGGAGCGGCTTTCCTCCTGGGCAAGGCTGGACATGATGGTGATGAGCAGCTCTCCCTTGCTGTCCAGGGTGTAGATGTTCTCTGAAAAAGAAAACATATTAAACGGCTAAAACCCTTGAAAATAAAGGACTTTAGCCGTTTTACTATGCTGTTTTGTCGCTTATTTGTCGCTTGAATCTACAAGCCGATACTGGAAGATAACAGATAATCCGCTATGATGCCATATTGAGAAAGTAGCGGGGTTGTGGTATACTTCATATTGGGATATGTGTGGAGAAGAAAACAGCCCGCAAAATATAAAAGAAAGCGAGGCATGGAAATGCTGCCTGATTACATAAAAGACAAACTGAAAGAAGGCCCTGAACAAACGCTTGTTGTTGGGCCATTGGTTGAGCGCTTATTAAAAAACGGTTGGGCTTTTGAACAGATAGTTTTCGGAAAGAATGAGTGGAAAGTTCCCAAAACGCCCTCTGAAGCCTCAAAACGGGAAAAAGGTATTTCGTTTGACTATTTCCCGGTTGATATTGCGGTGTTTGAAAGCCCCGAAACGTGCGGCGATTATAGGCATATTTTGTTTGTCATTGAATGCAAGCAACCTGATATTGATGTTGGATTGCAGCAGCTTGAAACATATATGTCTTTGGAACCTCATGTTAAATTAGGCATTTGGGCGAATAATGCCGACGTGTCCGCCCGTACTCTTTTTGTATATAAAGATGCAAAAGGGTTAAGCTATCCAAAAAAGAATACTGTCAAAGACATTCCTTTGATTGGAACGCCTTTAGTTCCGTCTGCCGTGAAATTGACATTTGACGATTTAATTGTTCCGGCAAAAGAGACGCTGTATAAATCATTCTCTGAACTGCTTGATGTCGTGGTTGCACAGGACGGAAATGTTACGCGCCGTGAAGAACAGTTAGACCAATTATGTAATTTGATTCTGCTTAAACTGGACAGTGATAAGCAAGGAAAAATTGACCCGTCAACAGAAGTATATTTTCGTACATTTGCGACAGAAAGCGGAACAGGAAAATATATCAAGGATAAGTTCTCTGATTTTATTGAAGTCTACCCGGATATATTTGTAACTCAATCAGATCAAGAAATACGTTTTGATAATTCAACAATACATGAAGTTGTTGAACGTATTTCAAAATATAACTTTATTGATATAGGTGCTGATACAGTATCTATCGCATTTCAAGTTTTAAGAAGTGCTGCGCTAAAACAGGAAGAAGGACAGTATTTTACTCCAAAACAGGTTATTCAAGCCGCGATAAAGTTGATGGATTTGTCGCTTGATGATATAATCATAGAAATAATCATGCAGACTTTGATACAAGGAACAGGAATAATTAAAAAGTGTGCCTTTGCGGTGTAAAAACAGTCGTTGCGGTGTAAAATCCGAGACGGCTGTTTTAATATTGTGTAACTTACGCGAAATATGAAATAATTATCGGATATAGTAGAAATTCACTTGCCATTGTGATATACTTTAATATGTTAAATTATATCCATTTGCAGGTGACACTTGCTTTGGATTAATAATATGCGAGGGGTATGCTTATGGGATTCTTGTTAAAAGCTCTGGGCGTTGGGTTGGCTGTCACCGGTGTCAAGAAAATCAAGAATAACATTGAAGAAGAAAGAAGGAGAAAAAACACCGTCTGCCGTTTTGACGGTGAAATCTCCAAGGAAGAATTCTATGTTATGGTTAAGCGCGGCGGAAAAGGAATCCGGCGCATTACCAGCCTATATGCAGAAGGTACGATGGTCTATGGTACCGTTCGTTCACAGAGCGGTATTTCTGATTGGTGCTTCCGTATCGATTTCAACGATTACGGAAAACTGACTGGTGCATACTGGCTCTCTACAGATAACGACGATTCCGACATCCCTAAGATAGTTGCTGATCGTATTGCACAACAAATCAGCGATTACCCAGATTGTATGGATGATGCTTTCGAGGATGAACTCTATCGCGAAGAAGTCCAAGAGGGACTGCGTGAACAAGCCGGGGCGTACTGCCCGTACTGTGGAAAACAAAACCATAACGAGGACGCAAAGTTCTGTATGTATTGCGGAATGCGTTTCCGCGTCTAACAATACGGAGGAAGAATTATGGGCTTTTTAGGAAAGATGGTCGCAAAGGCTGTTGTAAAAAAAGCTGAAACTGCAGCCATATACGGCGTGGTCAGCCACATGGAAAATACACGCTCTGTTGATGCGCTTGTCAATAAAAGCACTGCAAATTATATGCTCTTCATAAAGAAAAAAAGTATGTCCATCAAGCGCGGATTCACCGTCTACGATGAATTTGATAACAAAAAATACGTTGTGAAGACCGACGCGCTTACCTTCGGCTACCCTTGTATCAGACTGTATGACACGGAGGAGCATGAAATCGGAAAGGTAGAACTCACGTCAAAGACTGGCATGGGAACATACACTATGTCCCTTGATGGGAAAAAACTTGGCACCCTTACCCGCAAAATGTCTGTTAAGATTAAATTGGATCTCAGTTTCAATGGCTGGCATCTGGATGGAAACCTTATGCAGAGTAATTTTGTTGTGACCGATAAAAACGGAAACCAGGTCATGAAGTTTAACGATGCTTTTTCTTCCAGAGACACTTATGTGTTGGAAATGAATAATCGTGAGCACGAGATTCTGGGACTGCTGTTGGTAATGGCCGTTGAGATTGCCCTCCACGGAAACGACTGACACTTACATATGGGAGAAAAGCATGGAACTGAAATCATTATTTTGCCCTAACTGCGGTGCCAGCTTAGAGGTCGAGGACGGGCTTGATACTTTCTTTTGCAAATACTGCGGATATAAAATCCTGCTCCAGGGTCAAAGCAAAGCTGCTTATGATGCCAAAGTGCGGGTAAAGCATATGGAACACAAGGAACGGCTCCAGGATAAGCGGGATGCGCAGGAGCGCTATCGCATGGAGTTTAAGCAGAAGGACGAGAGGCGTACCCTGGCCATTGTCTTTGGTATTTTAGGTGCGATTATTGCGATGTGCCTCATTATCTCTGCTGTAGGTAACGCAGGAGCAAAAAAGCAGGACCGGGAACTCCAAGCTATTGTTGATCAAATTATGATCGACATTGAAAATGAAGATTTTGCCGCTGCATATGTCAAGGCCAACTCCCTGTATTGGGATGACAGCTGGACTTCTGAGGGTGAAGATAAATGGGACGCAACCCGCAAGGAAATCATCAAACAAATAGAAGAAGCCGAGAAGAAAGCCACTGGCTCAATCACAAACTCATCCAATGAGGACGAAGACGACGGCGGCAGTTTTTGGGATTGGTTCGGTTAATTGGTGGATATGAGGAGATGTTAATCTGTTATAGTGAAGTAACCAGGAAAGGAGCACATCAACATGAGCAATGCATT
>JALFGI010000006.1 GCA_022777455.1 Clostridiales bacterium
TGATTTGTAATCTCAACACGGAAAGCGGTGTAGCCGCAGCGATGTTCAGCCAGCATCTTGCCGTTCATGTAAACCTTTGCGATATGCGCCGCGCCATCAAACTGCAGGAAAAGCCGTTTGCCGGTCAGCTCTTTCCCCAGATCCAGTTTTCTGCGGTATCCGCATATCATCTGGTAGTCATCGGAATCACAGCAGTGAAGCGGCATTTCACAGGCTGTATGAGGCAGTCGCACCTGCTCGCCAACGCCTTCTCCAAAAGCGAACCCAGGCTCCCAGCTTCGTACAAATTCCCATTGATCGCATATTCCAATCATTGTGTTTCCTCCTCCTGGTCCATCCATGACAGTGCATTCCAAGTCCGGCGAAAAGTCCCGGTTGCTAGGGAACCTCTGATTCATTCGTCTGCGGCTGATCGGCGAATCTTTTGCTCCAGACCTGTAGTTTGAAAAGTGGGAAATACATACAGTATTCCTCCACTTTTCAAACTTTCGAATGAAGTTAAATCTTCTGCCGTCAGCTCTTGCCGATTTATCAGAGCTTCCCTAGAAAAGAGGCCGTCTCACGATCACGGTGAAACGGCCACTGATTCATCAGGTATCGCTGGCTTCCTTGAGCGCACGGGCCAGCTGATCGGGACAGGAGGTGGACTTCATGCCGCAGCGGATGCCTTCCACTCTGGAAATGACTTCCTCCACACGCATTCCCTCCACAAGAGCGCCGATGCCTTTCAGATTACCGTTGCAGCCGCCCAGGAACTGAACATTCTTCACCTTGCCATCTTCAATGTCAAAGAAAATCTTCTGAGAGCAGGTGCCGGAGGTTTTGTATTCGTACTGCATAATTGTTTTCCTTTCTTTTAAACAATAATATCCGCCAGTTCAGCCGAGATCAGCTGCGCCAGCGATTGAGGGTTTAAAATCAGCTGGTGCCCGCGCGCTCCCGCAGATACCGCGATTTCTTCCCACAGTATACAGGTTTCGTCCAGATAGGTGGGGTATTTCTTCTTCATTCCCACAGGACTGCATCCGCCGCGGATATATCCGGTGAGCGGAAGCAGTTCTTTAACCGCGACCAGTTCCATGTTTTTGTCCCCTGCTGCCTTGGCTGCCTTTTTTAAATCCAATTCACAGCAGACCGGAATACAGAATACATTGATTCCGGTACGTTCCCCCCTGGCGACCAGGGTTTTGAATACCTGTTCCGGGGGATAATTCAACGCTTCGGCGGCGTGCATCCCGTTCAAGTCATTTTCGTCGAATTCATAAAAAGCTTCCCGGCAGGGAATACCAGCCTGTTCCACCAAGCGGACTGCATTGGTTTTTGTATTCATAGAATCACCTTGCATATTATACGACAGAATTGTGAAGCTTGCAAGGGTGAATATTCCTCTTTTTTTCGGTTACCATAACGAGAAAGGAGGCTTTGACATGAATGATCAAAAAAATCCCGACATGCGGAAGCAGGAGCGGGAGCAAGTTCTGGATCTGGGGACGGATCTTACCCGTTCCGGCAGCAGCAATATTTACACACTGACCATCATTGGCCAGATTGAAGGCCATCAGGTGGCTCCGGAAACTGTAAAAACCACCAAGTACGAGCACATTCTTCCGCTTTTGGCTGGGATTGAGGAAAGCGAAGAGATTGACGGACTTCTCCTGCTTCTGAACACGGTGGGCGGGGACATTGAGGCTGGTTTGGCCATTGCAGAGATGATTGCCGGAATGAAAAAGCCCACGGTCTCTCTGGTTCTGGGAGGAGGACACTCCATCGGAATTCCTTTGGCGGTATGTACCAAGCGTTCCTTCATTACGCCCACTGCCAGCATGACGGTGCATCCCGTCCGTATGACGGGACTGGTTGTTGGAGCGCCGCAAACATTCCGATATTTCCAGCGGATTCAGGAACAGATCACGGACTTTGTAACTGCCAATTCCAAAATAACCAGAAAGGCTTTTGAAGATTATATGATGGCCACCGGGGAAATGGCCACCGATGTGGGAACCATTTTGTACGGAAAGGAAGCTGTGGCGTCCGGCCTGATTGATCGGTTGGGCGGCCTAAACGATGCCCTTACCGCTCTGCACAAAATGATCGAAAAGCCAAAAAACAGACACACGCCGGAGGAAAAAGAGAAGAAAGAACGCTGAAAGACCGGGGAGCGGTATTCGTGTTCAGAACGCCGCTCCCTGGTTATATGAACAAGTTCCTCCGGAGCAATTCGAAAGAATTTTTGGAAAAAGGGCTGGAATTATCATTCTGAGTGTGATATAATAGAGTGAAAAAATTTTTGTAAAGGAGAGAACAGGCATGGAGTTAAGCGCCTTTGAACACCTGATCTACGGTTTCATTTCCGGTTTGACAGGGATTCTGCCTGTTTCCGAAGGTGCGCACAGCATTTTGATGCTGAAAGTTTTAGGAGCGGAGAAAATCAGTGGTTTGCCCGTTCTGTTGATTCATATTTCTGCTTTGGCAGCCATCTATCTGTCCTGTCGGGCGCAGCTTGTGAAAATGTCCCGTGCCAGAAGACTGGCACAAATTCCCAAAAAGCGCCGCAAGCGCCCTTTGGATGTCCGCAGCCTGATGGACTCCAGGTTCCTCATCACCATGATGTTTCCTGTGATTGTTGTTCTTCTGTTCTTCCGCCGGATTTCCCAAATCAATTTCAGCTTACTGGCCGTTGCAGCACTACTGTTTCTCAACGGTATCATTTTGTACGTCCCACAGTTTTTACCCGGCAGCAATAAGGATGCCCGATCCCTTTCCAGAGTGGAAGGGGTTCTGATGGGTCTGGGCGGCAGCTTGTCCGTTCTTCCCGGTATGTCTGGCGTCGGTGTATCCATCTCAGTTGGTTCTGTCTGCGGTGTGGAACGGAGCTATGCACTGAATATGACCCTGATGATGAACATGGCGTATTTGGTGGGAATGATCATTTATGATGTTCTTGGACTGTTTCAGACAGGCTTTGGCCTACTCACATTCCAGTGGGTTATCATTTACATACTTGCGGCTGCAGCCGCTTTCGTCAGTACCACGCTGGCAATCAGAGTAATGCGCGCCCTTGCCTCCAACGCAGGTTACCACCTGTTTTCTTTCTATTGTTGGGGCATCGCGCTGTTTGCGTTTATTCTGAACCTGATGGCATAAGGAGAATCAATCAATGGCAAAAAACAAAACCAAGCAAACAGGGAAAGGTGCCGCCAGTTCAGCTTCAAAAAAGAAAACTGCCGCCTCCAAAAGCGGCAAAGCAGCTGCAAAGAACTCCAAGGCTGCTTCCAAATCGCCCAAGGTCAAAACGGAATATGATGACCGTATTCCGCTGACCACCGTCACTGCAATCGTCAGCTTTATTTTGTTTGTGCTTTTTCTGGTAATTTGCATCAAACCCGACGGTCTGCTGTTAAAGGCTCTCAACAATCTATTAACCGGCCTGATTGGAAAGGCTGGGTTCTATTTTTCTGTCCCCGCGCTGCTTTACCTGTTTATCATCAATACCTTTGGCCGAAAAACCGCAGTGACCATGCGCAGTGTCTGCACCATTGCGTTTGTTTTCCTCTGCGGCTGTATTTATCACCTGGCAGTGCAGACTCAGGGGATCGCCAGCGGTCTGGCAATTTTCCCGGATTTGTATTTGAGTGGAATTGATGGCCGGAGCGGCGGTGTGCTGTGCGGCGGACTGGCTGTTCTGCTGCGATTGATCTGCGGCACCACCATTTCCTATATCATCATCGGCATTGCCGCAGTGCTTACATTGTTGGGCGCATTGGAAATCACCGTTCCCAGCATCATCCGCGCCATTATCAACCGGCCCAAAGACGACTGGGAGGATGAGGAACAACAGCAAGTTTATATAGAACCCGCCGCTGTGGTAGTCAACCACATTGCCAATAAGAAAATCGAAAACAACCGGAAACGCCGTCAGCAACAGGAACTGGAGTATCAGCGGGCACTGATGGAGCAGCAGGAACCTGCCAAACCTGTAGAACTTCCGCCTGCCAAGCCGGTTCGAAAGGCAGCTCCTGTTGAACGAAATATGCCTGACTTTGGGCCGGAGATGAAACCGTCTGCCCCCGACAGGAAACCTGCTGTTTCTGAGCCTGAAAAGCGCCCGAACGTCCAACCTCCCCAGCCTGCTTCTCACAGCGGTACGCCCGCAAATGCGGCTGGGATGATGTCTACCATTGATTTGGATATCGAGTCTCCGCTTTTTGCTTCCCGAAGTTCTGCTCCGAAGCCTGTTACGCCTGTCCGGGTCGACGCAGACGATGAATTCCAGGATATTCCTGCCCGGATGCCTGACCTGGAGGATGATTTCCCTGTCCAGAAACCCAAGCGGGAACCGACCCCTGCAAAAACTCCGGCTCCTAAGGCTTCCAAGCAGGCTCCTGCGCCCGCCGCGGTGGAAGAGATGCCCGGCAAGGTATCCGAAAAAGAGGCGCGGGAATCGGCAAAGCAGGTTGCCATGGAAATTCAGCAGGGGAGTGCCGTTCCCCAGGCAGCCTATTCTTTCCCGCCCATCAGTCTTCTGAAGCGTCCTGCAGGCAGTGGTGCTGACGGTACCGATGAAATGCGGGAAAACTCCCGCCGGCTGAATGAAACCCTGGCCAGTTTCCATATCGATGCGCACATCATCAATGTGACCCGGGGCCCCAGCGTCACCCGATATGAGGTGGAGTTGGACAAGGGTGTCCGTCTGAACAAGCTGACCAACTGTGCCGATGACATTGCTTTGAGTCTGGGTGCCTCCGGCGTTCGGATCGCCGCAGTACCCGGGAAAATCTCCATTGTGGGAATTGAGGTGCCCAACCGGGCAGTTACTACTGTTTCCCTCCGAGAAGTCATCGATTCCCCAGAATTTGCCAAGTCAAAATCCAAGTCCTCCTTTGCGGTGGGCAAGGACATTGGCGGCTCCTGCATTGTGGGCAACATCGCAAAGATGCCCCATATGCTGATTGCCGGTACCACAGGCTCCGGTAAATCCGTGTGCATGAACTCCATCATCATCAGTCTGCTGTATAAATCCGGTCCTGAGGACGTCAAGCTTATTATGGTGGACCCCAAAATGGTGGAACTGGGCATTTACAATGGCATTCCTCATCTGCTGATCCCTGTGGTTACCGATCCCAAAAAGGCTGCGGGTTCTCTGCAGTGGGCTGTGACAGAAATGCTTCGTCGGTATAAACTGATGTCTGATGTAGGCGTTCGGGATTTGGAGTCCTACAATGGAATCATTACCCAGGAAGAAGGCGGCCAGAAGCTGCCTCAGGTAGTTATCATCATCGACGAGTTGGCTGATTTGATGCTTGTGGCTGCCAAAGAGGTGGAAGACTCCATTTGTCGGATTGCTCAGATGGGCCGTGCCGCCGGAATGCACCTGATCATTGCCACCCAGCGTCCTTCCGCGGATGTGATCACCGGTCTGATGAAGGCAAACATCCCTTCCCGCATTGCCTTCTCCGTTGCCTCCGCCATGGAATCCCGCATCATTCTGGATACCCAGGGCGCAGAAAAACTGGTGGGCAAGGGTGATATGCTGTATGCTCCCATCGGCATTGGCAAGCCCCTGCGTGTGCAGGGCTGCTTCGTTACGGATGCCGAGGTGGAAGCTGTCGCCAGCTTCGTAAAAGACAATTTTTCCTCGGATTATAACCAACAGGTTCTTGAGGAAATCGAAAAGAAGGCACAGCAGACCGGTAAGGGCAGCAAAGCAAATGTTGCCGATCCGGAACCCTCCTCTGAGGAATTGGAAGGAGACGAAATGCTCCCTGCTGCCGTAGACGTGATTTTGGAAACCGGTCAGGCATCCGTATCCATGCTCCAGCGTCGGCTGAAGCTGGGCTATGCCCGGGCAGCCAGAATTGTGGATGAGATGGAGGAGAAGGGAATCGTAGGTCCTTTCCAGGGGTCCAAGCCCCGGGCCATCCTGGT
>JALFGI010000213.1 GCA_022777455.1 Clostridiales bacterium
TTAGCGCCCCTGGCTCTCCCTTTGGGAGAGCTGGCAGCCGTCAGGCTGACTGAGAGGGTACCGCAGTAAGACAGTAGCAAACCACACTGCCCTCTCAGTCTGCCCCTTGGGGGCAGCCAGCCCCCCATAGGGGGAGCCAAGTGCCGCCTGCGGCGGCAAGCCCGCCAAATTATTATTTGTATTATGGACAGGGAATTGTTTATGGTATATTTTAATCTCAGGATATACAATCCTTTCAAAATGAAAGGGGGAGAAGAAACATGAGAATCCTGCTTGCAGAGGATGAGCGGTCTTTGTCCCGGGCGGTGGTGGCGCTGCTGGAGCGGAGCAACTATGCCGTGGATGCGGTGTTCGACGGGGTGGAGGCCCTGGAATACCTGGCTGCCGGGAATTATGACGCGGTGATTCTGGACATAATGATGCCCCGGCTGGATGGGCTCAGCGTGCTCAGGCAGCTGCGCCGGCAGGGCAACCCCGTCCCGGTGCTGATGCTTACCGCAAAATCCGAGATTGATGACAAGGTGGAGGGCCTGGATGCCGGCGCCAACGACTATCTGACCAAGCCCTTCTCCACCCGGGAGCTGCTGGCCCGGCTGCGGGCCATCACCCGCACCCAGACGGGGCAGGTGAGCAGCAAGCTGAATTTTGGCAACGTGACCCTGGATCAGGTGAGCTTCGAGCTCAGCGGCCCCGGGGGCAGCTTCCGGCTGGCCAACAAGGAATACCAGATGATGGAGCTGCTGCTGATGAATCCCGGCCAGACCATTTCCACTGAGCGCTTCCTGGAAAAAATCTGGGGCTTCGACACCGAGGCGGAGCAGAACGTGGTGTGGGTGTACATCTCTTACCTGCGCAAAAAGCTGACGGCTCTGGGAGCCAACGTGCAGATTCGCGCCGCCCGGAATGTGGGCTACCGACTGGAGGTGCCGGAATGATTCACATCCTTCGCAAGAAGCTCATCGGCGCCACCATGGTGTCGCTGACGCTGGTGCTGCTGATCATTCTGGGGGCGGTGAATGCGGTGAGCTTTCATAAAACTGCCATGGATGCGGACCGAATTCTCTACCTGCTCTCTGAGAACCAGGGCGCTTTCCCGAAGCAGCTGAATCCCGGCATGGAAGATCGCGAGCCGCAGCGGGGGCAGCGGGTGGATCGCCCTTTCGGCCGGATGGATTTCTCTCCGGAAACCCCCTTTGAATCCCGGTTCTTTTCCGTGACGGTGGACGAGGCGGGAAGCCCGGTGTTTACGGACATCGCCAATATCGCTGCCATCGATTCCGAAACCGCCCAGCAGTACGCCGCTGACGTGCTCTCTTCCGGAAAACCCATGGGCTTCAAGGGAAATTACCGCTATCTGGTTTCCCAACAAGAGGACGCCACCCGGATCATTTTCCTGGACTGCGGCAGAAGTCTGGCCGCGTTCCAAACCACCCTGCTTGCCAGCTTCGGCATGGCGGGGGCGGGGCTGCTGGTGGTGTTCATTCTGCTGCTGGTGGTGTCCGGAAAAATCGTAAAGCCTCTGGCGGAAAGCTATGAAAAGCAGCGCCAGTTTATCACCGACGCGGGCCACGAGATCAAAACCCCGCTGACCATCATCAGCGCCGACGCTGACCTTTTGGAGCTGGAATATGGGGAAAACGAGTGGCTGCTGGACATCCGCCGTCAGGCCCAGCGGCTGACGGATCTGACCAAGGATCTGATCTACTTGTCCCGGATGGATGAGGAAAAGCCCGGGGTGCAGTTTGTGGAGTTTCCGGTGTCCGATGTGGTGGAGGAGACGGCCCAGTCTTTTCAGGCCCTGGCCACCCAGCAGGGCAGGCACCTGGAGCTGCGGATTCAGAGTATGCTGTCCCTGGAAGGCAGCGGGAAGGATATCCGCCAGCTCACTTCCATCCTGCTGGACAATGCCCTGAAATATTCCCCCCAGGGCACGGACATCACCCTGACACTGGAGAAGGATGCCAAATCCATCCGCCTTTCCGTCCGCAATGCCATCGACCAGCCCATGAGCAAGGAGACCCTGGGGCGGCTGTTCGACCGGTTCTACCGGGTGGACGGCTCCCGTAATTCCTCCACCGGCGGCTACGGCCTGGGTCTGGCCATCGCCAGCGGCATCGTCACCGCCCATAAGGGGAAAATCCGGGCGGAAAGCCCGGAGGAAAAGACACTGGTGATTACCGCCACCTTCCCGGCGGTGAATCCGGCCGCCATCCGCAATTGACATTTTTCTCCATCTATGCTATACTCTCCCCCGAGAGCAAGGGTGCTCACGCTGATACGGGAATTCCCGTACCATCGTGGGCACCTGTTTTTTTGTGCATATGGGTTTTCCTCAGCAGAAAGAGAAATTGTAATTTGACGACCGGAACCGACGCACCCCTTGGCTCCCCCTCTGGGGGAGCTGGCTGCCCCTTACGGGGCAGACTGAGAGGGCCGCATGGTTTGATTTCGGGTGCTATTAACTTACTGCGGTACCCTCTCAGTCAGCCTGTTCGGCTGACAGCTCTCCCAAAGGGAGAGCCAAGGGGCGCAGCCGTATCTGCCCGCCAAATTACAATTTACTGCGCCGCAAAAGCGGACAGCCTAAATGTCTTTTCCACCTTTATTATGAAAAAGGAGCCTTCCGGTTATGGAAAGCTCCGATTATTCCTGCTGTTTTACCGCCTGCAGGAGGGCGGCTTTTTCGTTGGGCAGGGTGCCGCTGAGCACCTGCTCCAACAGGTCATTCAGGCAGTCCCCGATTTGCCTGCCCTTCAGACCCAGCTCCATCAGGTCGCCGCCCTTTACTGCCAGGGATTTCAGGGTGATGCGGCCTTCTCGGGCGTCCAGCTGCTCCAGCAGGGCGCGCAGGCGGGGATAGCGGCTGCTGTGTTCGTGTTCGCTGGTGCCTTTGCCCCGCATGTCTGCCTCCTGGAGACAGAACATCCTCTCCAGCTTTTCCCGTCCGTAACGGGAAAGCCAGCGGCGCAGCATGGTTTCCTCCGGTTGGAGGACGGACATATGGTGTTCGATGAGCCACACCGCTTCCTCCCGCACCCCGGCGGGGGCACGGAGCCGCTGCAGCACGGTGTCCGCCATCCGGGCGCCTGCCTGGGCGTGGCCCTTGAAATGGCCCCGGCCGGTTTCATCTTGGGTGAAGCAGGGCACCTTACCGATGTCGTGGAGCAGCGCTGCCCAGCGAAGGGCCAGGTCGGCGGGGACAGCCGCGGTGACGTAAGCGGTGTGGGTGAACACATCGTAGGCGTGGTGGGGGGAATGCTGCCGGAAGCCCACTGTGGGGGCCAGTTCCGGGATTGCCTGAGAAAGAATGGGTGCAAAGCGCAGCAGGTCTTCCGCAGTGGCCTTCAGCAAAAAGCCGGACAGCTCCTCATACACCCGCTCCCGGGCAAGGGAATCTGTCAGGGGGGCCAGGGCGATCATGGCGGCCAGGGTTTCTTCCTCCACCGAAAAGCCGAACCGGGCGGCGAAGCGCATCCCCCGGAGAATCCGCAGGGCATCCTCCCGGAACCGGGTCTCCGGCTCCCCAACGCACCGCAGCACCCCGGCCTTCAAATCCTCTATTCCGCCGAAGGGGTCCGCGAAATCCCGGGTGGGGGACCAGGCGATGGCGTTGACGGTGAAATCCCGCCGGGCCAGGTCCTCCCGGATGTCCGGTACGAACGCCACCCAGTCCGGATGACGGTTGTCCCGGTAGTCCCCCTCCCGGCGGAAGGTGGTGATCTCAATCTCCTCCCCCGGCGCAAGCAGCTTCACTGTGCCGTGTTTGATTCCGGTGAAATCCTGGGGGATGTGGCGAAAGACGGCGCTGGTCTGTTCCGGCAGGGCGGCAGTGCACACATCGTAGTCGTGGGGGGTGATGCCCATGAGGGAGTCCCGCACGCAGCCGCCCACCAAATAAGCAGCGAAGCCCGCATCTTCCAGAGCACGGACGCAAGCTTCGATTTGCTCTGGCAGAACCATGGCTTATTCCTCCGCCGGACGCAGCCGGGCCATCTCCGCTGCGACCCACACGGCGGCGGCGCAGAAGAAGGAGACGAACATCCCCTGGCTGCCGGCAGCGGCGCAGAAATACACGGCCAGCAGTCCGGTGGCGGGTGCCAAAGCGGAAGCCGGAAGCCCGGCAGCCCGGGCCATATGGTGGTAGGCGCTGAGGGTCAGGCACAGCACCGCACCCAGGCCCAGAACATAGTTCATCAGCTGGGGCACCTCACTGTAGAACTGATAGTACTCCAGCAGCACCAGCACACTCAGCACGCAGGGGGCAGCCGACAGCAGGAAGAAGGGCTTCCTTTTCAGCAGCTGCATCACGGCGGAAACCAGCAGGGAAATTGCGGTGAGCACGCAGAAAATCCGGTACACCAGCACCAGGGCAGCCGGGCCCTTGGCGGGCTCCAGCAGCAGCGTCAGGATTCCCGCGGCAAAGAAGGCGTTGCTCAGCGCCCCCACCACCGGGCTGCCCTCCGTCACCCGGGTACGCCGGGTCAGGACGAAGGCTGCCGCAATGACGCAGCCGGTGAGCACCCACAGGAGAATTTCCGGCACGGTGCCGAAGGGCAGCAGATCGGACACCGGGTCCTCCACCCGGCTTGCAAACAGCCACTTGTGCAGGCCCCAGCCCATCAGCCCCAGCAGCAGATACACCGGGGGCAGCAGACCCATTATTTTTTCTTTACGCATGGCAATGCCTCCTTATTGAAATATGCGGATTGTTTGGTTCGGAAAATTGGTATTTGGCGGGCAGATACTGCAGCGCCCCTTGGCTCTCCCTTTGGGAGAGCTGTCAGCCGAACAGGCTGACTGAGAGGGTGCCGCAGGAAAGATCGCAACAGCTTTAAATCCAAACTGTGTTGCCCTCTCAGTCTGCCCCATAGGGGGCAGCCAGCTCCCCCATAGGGGGAGCCAAGGGGCGCGTCGGTTCCGGTACGCCAAATTACAATTTCCCGGGATGCCCATGATCAAATCATCCAGTTGATCACCATGGTTACCCCCGCCAGCACCGGCTGGTGGAGCAGGTAGATGGTCAGGGAATGTCTCCCCATGGCCCGCAGCAGCCGGATGGGTGGGAGGTCGGGAGAGACACCGGGGAACCGGGTCCTTTTCTCCCGGTAGAGGGTCCGGCCCAGCACCGCTCCCAGCAGGAAAAAGCCCAGGTTGGGAAGCAGAGGAAAATAGTCCGAGGAAATAAATCCGTCCGGGCAGATGCCTAGGGGGATCAGCGCCCAGTGGGCGTCAAAATACACCCGGGCCAGCACCAGTCCCGCTGCCGTCAGCACAAGCCCCAGCAGGGCCAGGTTCCAGCTGGGTAGCCGGCGCAGCCAGTGCCACAGCACCATGCACACGCCCAGGCAGTGGAGGGCGCCGAACCAGATGATGATGCCCCTGTCCGCCAGACCCAGCAGGTACATTCCCGCCGTGACGGCGGTGCACAGAAGTCCGCAGGCGAACACCAGTCCGCCCCGGCCCATTCTTCCGCTGCCCAGGGTGGCGCTGATGCCGGAAATCACCAGGAAGACGAAGCCGCAGTTGTTCTTGATGAACAGGTACCATTCCGGCTCCTGCCAGGAAAAAACGCCCCATAAATCCACCAGATCATACACAAAATGGATGATGAGCATTCCCAGCAGGGCCAGGCCCCGGGCGGCATCCAGCTCCCAGATGCGGTTTTTCATCCGTTGTTCCCCATGGCGGCGTTGGCTTCCTCTTCCAGCACCCGGTAAGCCACCTTGCCCACCAATGTCTTGGGCAGCTCCTTGCGGAACTCAATTTCCCGGGGCATGGCGTACTTGGCGATGTGCTTGGAGCAGTAGTTAAGCAGCTCTTCCTTTAATTCCTCCGTGGGCTCCACCCCGGGCATGGGCACCACATAGGCCTTCACCCGCTGCACCCGGTAAGGGTCCTTCACGCCGATGATGCAGGACAGCAGCACCTTTTCGTGTCCGTCGATGATATTTTCCAGCTGGGAGGGGTAGACGTTGTAGCCGGAGGTGATGATCATCCGCTTCATCCGCTGGCGGAAATACACGAAACCATCCTGGTCCATGTGGCCCAGGTCGCCGGTGTGGAGCCAGATGCGGCCGTCGTAGTGGCGGCGCAGGGTGGAGACGGTCTCCTCAAGGTTGTCCATGTAGCCCATCATTACTGTGGGACCGGAGACGCAGATTTCGCCTTCGATGTTGGGCTCCACCTCGTTGGTGGTGCCGGGCTCCACAATTTTATAGAAGGTATCCGGGAAGGGCACGCCGATGGAGCCCGCCCGGGCATAGTCCTTGGGAGTCAGGCAGGAGGCGGTGACGCACTCGGTAGTGCCGTAGCCCTCCCGAATCTGCTCGCTGCAGCCGTGGGCCTTCAGAAAGGCGTCCACCTTCTTCTTCAGCTCCGGGGAGAGGCTGTCGCCGCCGGAGAAGATGCCCCGCAGGAAGCTCAAGTCTGCGCCCTCCAGCTTTTCCGCCCGGAGCAGAGCCTCAAACAATGTGGGCACGCCGGGAATCAGGTTGGGCTTCTGCTTCACCAGCACGTCGGCATAGGTGTTCACGTTGAACTGGGGGATCAGGATGCAGGTGCCGCCGGCAATCAGGGGGGTGTGGATGCCGATGCCCAGGCCGAAGCCATGGAACACGGGCATCACGGAGAGCATCTTCATCCCGGCGATTTCCTCCATGGTGAATCCGGAGGCGGCGATGGTCTGCAATGCCAGGGCATTGAAATTCAGGTTGGAGAGCATGATGCCCTTGGTGGTGCCGGTGGTGCCGCCGGAATAGAGGATGGCGCCGCACTCGTCATACTTGCCGTCGTCGGCGGGGAGCACTTGATTCCGCCCGGCGGCAACCATCTTGTACCACAGGGTGTAGCCGGTTTTGGGCAGCTTCTTGATGGCCCGGGCGCCTTTGGTCATGGGATAGAGCAGGCTCAAAGGAGCGGGAAGCTCATCGGCCACCTTGGCGATGAGGATTTTGCAGGGGGTTTCCAGCTGGGGCAGGATCTCTGCCACCTTGTAGTAGAACTGGTCCAGGGTGAGGATGGCCTTGGATTTGGAGAAATTCAGGTAGAAAGCGATCTCCTGGGCGGCGGACAGGGGATGGATCATGTTGGGCACTGCGCCGATGCGGTTCAGAGCATAGAAGCAGTCCAGCGCCTGGGGAGTGTTGGCCATGCAGATGGTCACCCGGTCACCCTTGCGGATGCCCATTTTGTACAGGCCCTTGGCAGCGGCCTCAATGCGCTGCATGAATTCCTGATAGGAGGTCTTTTTGCCCATGAACACATAGGCGGTGTTGTTCGGCTTCCGCTTTGCTGCCTGCGCCACCAGCTGGTACATGGTGGCGTGGGGGTAATCCAGGGACGCGGGGGCATTGCCGTAGTATTTCAGCCAGGGAGAGGAGGAGGCCAAGCCCATAATGACAGTTCATTTCCTTTCTGTTTGACCCCAAAGGGGGGATAAAGTGAAGATATAACATGCTTATCAGCCATCAGATAAATTGTAATTTGGCGTTCCGGAACCGGCGCACTCCTTGGCTCCCCCTCTGGGGGAGCTGGCTGCCCCGTAAGGGGCAGACTGAGAGGGTAATGCCGGTGTTGTTGCCTTCTCCGCGGCACCCTCTCAGTCAGCCTGTTCGGCTGACAGCTCTCCCAAAGGGAGAGCCAAGGGGCGCTGCCGTATCTGCCCGCCAAATTACAATTTAGCTGCGTTAACCCGATAAGCCCAATAGATAATACACTAGTATACCACGAAATGCCCCGCATTTCTACCCCCAAAACCAGAAAAAACACCCGGAAAGCGGTGTGCTTTCCGGGTGAGGAGGTGCGGGGAATGCTTATGCCATGGCGGCGGTGATGATGGCCATCTTGTACACTTCCTCGGCGTTGCAGCCACGGGACAGGTCGTTGATGGGAGCAGCCAGACCCTGCAGGATGGGGCCGTAGCCTTCAAAGCCGCCCAGACGCTGGCCGATCTTGTAGCCGATGTTGCCGGCCTCAATGCAGGGGAAGATGAAGGTGTTGGCGTAGCCGGCCACGGGGGAGCCGGGGAACTTCAGCTGGCCAACCTCGGGAGCCACGGCGGCGTCGAACTGCATCTCGCCGTCGATCATCAGGTCGGGAGCCATCTGCTTGGCAATGATGGTGGCGTCGTGGCTCAGCTTCACGGTGCCGCCCTTGCCGGAACCGTTGGTGGAGAAGCTCAGCATGGCAACCTTGGGGTCGATGCCGAAGACCTTGGCGGTCTTGGCGGACTCGATGGCCACTTCAGCCAGCTTCTGAGCAGCGGAGAGGACCACATTGCCGTCCTTATCCAGGGTGTCTTCATAGCTGATGTTGATGGCGCAGTCACCCATGGCCAGCTTCTCTTCGCCGCGAACCATGATGAAGCAGGAGGAAACCAGGTGGGCGCCGGGCTTGGTCTTCACCAACTGCAGAGCGGGACGGACGGTATCGGCGGTGGAGTAGGTGGCGCCGCCCAGCAGGCAGTCAACCTTGCCCTGCTTGACCAGCATGGTGCCGAAGTAGTTGCCCTTCATCAGAGCGGCACGGCACTCGTCGGGGGTCATCTTGCCCTTGCGCAGAGCGACCATGGTCTCCACCATTTCGTCCATGCCTTCGTAGGTGGCGGGATCCAGAATCTCCACGCCCTCGATGTTGAAGCCGCCCTTGGCAGCAGCGGCCTTCACGTCCTCCACGTTGCCAACCAGCACGGGGGTCAGGAAGCCGCCCTCCACCAGCCGTGCGGTGGCCTCCAGGATGCGGGCATCGGTACCTTCGGTAAAGACGATCTTCCGGGGATTTGCCTTCAGAGTCTCAATCATAGATGTGAACATTGGAATCAACCTCCATAGATCCGGGCAGAAAGCCCATATTTTTACAATTGGATTATATATCAGTTTCTTTTGTGGTGCAAGTCTTTTTTTCCCGATCCTGGAATTCCTCCCCGGTATTTGTCGGAGAAAGAAATTGATTTGGTCAAAGTGATGAAATTTCTTTTTCAGGCCCTGATTTTCCTATTGCTTTTTGTGCGTTATTGCTTTATAATGGAACAAACTATAGTAAGGAGCGATCGGTTTGGGCGAACTGTATGCCGTTGTGTCCGGTAAGGGCGGGACGGGAAAAACCTCCGTCTGTGCCGGGATTGCAACTGCCCTGGCCGAAGCGGGAAAAAAGGTGCTCTGCGTGGACTGCGACGTGGGCCTGCGGAATCTGGATATCTCCCTGGGCATGTCCGACAGCGGCAATCTGTCGTTCCTGGATGTTTCCGAATTCGGCTACGATCTGAAAAATGCCCCCCGCCATAGCGTCTACCCCAGCCTGGCCTTCCTCACCGCCCCCATGAACCGCAGCGCGGAGGACATCGATCCCGAGCCCTTTGCACGGCTGCTGTACCGGGCCAGGGGGGAATTTGACTATGTTTTTCTGGATGCCCCTGCCGGCGTGGAATCCGGCTTCCGCCTGGTCACCGCCGCGGCGGACCAGTTTCTGCTGGTCACGGGTGCGGGCCCTGCCGCCGTGCGGGATGCCGCCAGAGTCGGCGAGCTGCTGGAGCTGGCGGGAAAGGTGGGCGTCCGTCTGGTGGTCAACCGGGTGGATAAAAGCATGCTCTCCACCGTCCGCATGACCGTTGACGATATTATGGATACCGCCGGGCTGCCTCTGGCCGGAGTGGTTTTGGAAGATAACCATGTGACCCTGGCCGCCGCCTTCGGCCTGCCGCTGCTGCAGTATGCCAGCCGCTGCGATGCCGCCCGCGCCTACCGCCGCATTGCCCAGCGCCTTCAGGGCATCCATCAGCCCATCCCCTTCCGATAAATTCATCATGACAACAAGGGAACCCCCGGGGGATTCCCATGAGATATAAAGGAGTGACTGCTGTGAATATCGCTTTCCTGGCACATGACAAGAAAAAAGAACTGATGGTTCAGTTCTGCACTGCCTACAAAAGCGTGCTGATGAAGCACAACCTGTTCGCTACCGCCACCACCGGCCGCCTCATTGCCGATAATACCGGCCTTCCCATGACGCTGCTGCTGTCCCATAAGCAGGGCGGCCATCAGCAGATCAATGCCCGCATTGCCTACAACGAAATCGACCTGGTGCTGCTGTTCACCGATCCCAACACCACCGACCCCTGGGACGACAGCCAGATGATCGAAACCATCCGCCATTGCGACAAGCACAATGTCCCCATCGCCACCAACCTGGCCAGCGCCGAAATGTTCATCATGGGCCTGCAGCGGGGCGACTTGGATTGGCGCGAGATGCTCCACACCAAAACCCGCTTTTGACAGAGATCAGATATAAGATACAAGATATGAGATATTGACCTTGTAGCTTTTATCTTGTATCTTATATCTCATTATCTCATATCTTCGAAAGGAACCATTTATGGAAATCATCAAGCCCCGGACGCTGTCCGGCTTTATGGAGCTGCTGCCGGACAAGCAGCAGCGTTTTGAGACCATGGCGGAGATTCTCCGCCGCACCTACGCCTCCTACGGCTTTGCTCCCCTGGACACCCCCGCCATCGAGGATGCCCAGATTCTTTTGGCCAAAGGCGGCGGCGAAACCGAAAAGCAGATTTACCGCTTCCAGAAGGGCGACAGCGACCTGGCCCTGCGGTTCGACCTGACGGTGCCCCTGGCCAAATACGTGGCCCTGCACTACAGTGAGCTGGCCTTCCCCTTCCGCCGCTTCCAGATCAGCAAGGTCTACCGGGGCGAGCGGGCCCAGCGGGGCCGGTTCCGGGAATTCTACCAGGCGGACATCGACATCATCGGTGACGGCAAGCTGGACATTCTCAACGAGGCGGAGATTCCCGCCATCATCTACAAGGTGTTCAAGGGCTTCGGCCTGAACCGCTTCCAGATTCATGTGAACAACCGGAAGGTTCTCAACGGGTTTTATGCCCTGCTGGGCCTGACGGAAAAGTCCGGTGACATCATGCGCACCGTGGACAAGCTGGATAAAATCGGCGCAGACAAGGTGAAGCTCATTCTGCTGGAGGACTGCGGCCTTGCGGAAGCCCAGGCGGACGAGATTCTGAAATTCATTTCCATCCGTGGCACCAATGCCCAGGTGATTGCTGCCCTGGAAGGCTACGGTGGCAGGAACGAAATGTTCGACCAGGGCCTTTCCGAGTTGAAGACCGTCACCGCGAATCTTTCTGCCTTTGGCGTGCCGGAGGAGAATTTTGCTGTGGACCTGACCATTGCCCGGGGCCTGGACTACTACACCGGCACCGTGTACGAGACCACCCTGCTGGATCACCCGGAGATCGGCTCCGTCTGCTCCGGCGGCCGGTACGACAATCTGGCGGGCTACTACATCGATAAGGCCCTTCCCGGTGTGGGCATTTCCATCGGCCTGACCCGGCTTTTCTATGTGCTGGACGAGCAGGGCCTCTTAAACCCCGCCCTGCCCAGTGCCCCCGCCGATGCCCTGGTGCTGCCCATGACGGAAAGCCCCGCCGCCGCCATCGCCCTGGCGGAACAGCTGCGCAGCGCCGGCCTGCGGGTGCAGCTGTACTGCGAGCAGAAGAAGTTCAAGCAGAAGATGGCCTATGCCAACAAGCTGGCCGTGCCCTTCGCCGTGCTGCTGGGCGAGGATGAAATCGCCGAGGGTGTGTGCTCCGTGAAGAACATGGTCACCGGCGAGCAGCTGAAGCTCACTGCCCAGGAGGCCGCCGCCCACATCAAGGCCGCCGTCAGCACCGATTGCCCGGTAATCCTGGAGAAATAACCATTCCCCCGCCCCCAACCGGGGCGGGGTCAATGTTTCCCGGGAGGATAAATTGGAATTTGGCGTACCGGAACCGACGCACCCCTTGGCTCCCCCTATGGGGGAGCAGTCTGCCCCAGTTAGGGGCGCCCCTGAGAGGGCAGCATGGTCTGATTTCGGGTGCTATTATCTTACTGCGGTACCCTCTCAGTCAGCCTGTTCGGCTGACAGCTCTCCCAAAGGGAGAGCCAAGGGGTGCTGCCGTATCTGCCCGCCAAATTACAATTGATTGTAACCAACCCACAAAAAAATCCCTCCTACAGGTTGAGGGCAGAAACAGGAGGTGCATCCATGGAGGATGAGCAGATTATTGACCTGTATTTTCAGCGCAGCGAGGATGCCATCCGGCAGACCGAAGCCGCCCACGGGCACAAGCTATACACCCTGTCCTACCGCATTCTCCGGAATCAGGAGGACGCGGAGGAGAGCGTCAGTGATACATACCTGAAGGCCTGGGAAACCATTCCTCCCACCCGCCCTACCCATTTTTATGCGTATCTGGCCAAAATCTGCCGGTTTATCTGCTTTGGCAAGCTGGACTGGCAGAACGCCGCCAAGCGGAAGGCGGAGATCGTAGAGCTCACCGCGGAAATGGAGCTGTGCATCCCGGATTCCCGGCAGCAGCTGGAAGCGGAACGCCGGGAGCTGGGCGAGGTGCTGAATGAATTCCTGGGCACCCTGAACCAGGAGAGCCGGAAAATCTTCATGCGCCGGTACTGGTACGCCGACTCCATCGCCGAGATCGCCCAGCGTTACGGCCTGGGGGAGAGCAAGGTCAAAACCCGGCTGTTCCGTGCCCGGAATGACCTGCGCAGCTTCCTGGAAAAGGAGGGATATACCCGATGAATGGAAAAGAATTGATGGAATCCATGGGCCTTGTGGATGAAAAATATATTGCCGAGGCGGAGGAAGCCCCGGGAAAACACCGCCGCTGGAAGCCCCTTGCAGCCACCGCCTCTGCTGCCGCCTGCCTGGCTCTGGTGCTGCTGGGCGTAGGGCAGCTCCGACCCCAAAAGCTGACGGAGAATGACACGACAATGGTCAGCGCCGCCGTTTATCAGACAGAAGCCGCTGCCGGCACGGCGCGCATGGCGGAGGAGGTCGTCACCGATCAGGACCTTGGCGCGGCCCCCATGATGGAGGAAGCCGGCGCCAATCAGGCTGTTGGCGCCGCCCCCATGATGGTATCTGGCCTGGCGGAGATGACGGTCCAGGTGGTGGAGCGGACAGAGGAGGGCCTTTTGTGCGTGGTCACCGACCCGGGCACCAGCGATTATCAGGTAAATGACCTGGTGAAGATTGCGCTGCCGGAAGAAGCCGAACAGGAGGCCGCCCAGCCCGCTGCCCTGGACGCGGAAGCAGAGCCGCCTCAATATGAGGTTTCCTTCCTCCCGGATCAGGGCTCCGACACCATTACCCCCGCCCAGTGGAATCTGCTGGAAGACGGCTGATTCTTTCTCCGCTCCCGGAACAATCGTTCCGGGGGCGGTTTTTTTATAGAGAAGCTTTCAAATTGCCGTCACTTCAAACAACGATTGACGATCCTTCCCTTGGTTAATAAATCCCCCTCCGACTTTCACCGGAGGGGGATGGATTAAAAATAGGATTTGATGGTGGAAATCAGGATATCACCCGCCACCACCCGGTCCTCCGCGGCGAAGCCGTCGGCAAAATTGTCGGAATAGAGCACCTGGGTGTTGGGGGGAAACTCGTCGTCGCCCTCCCATACCAGAATCTGCATCCGGTAATCTCCGATCAGGTCGAACAGGTAGCCCGCATCCCCGTGGGGGACGAGGGTAGCCCTCATTTTCTCACAGGCGGTCCGGAAGGCACCAATGCGGGTGCCGAAGGTGAAGGCGGCCCGGGTCAGCACCCGGCCGGTATAGGGCTTGATGTACATCTCTCCCCAGGGCATTTCCCGGAAGGTCTTCCAGGTGCCGTTCCAGGGAACCTGCTTGCTCTCCAAAAGATACCGGAGCAGAAAGGTCTGGGTGGGCAGGGGCGGGATGGCACCGCCGTCCAGGGCCCGGATGGTGTAATCCGGATGGGCGATGGCAAAGGGGCGGCCCAGGAGGGTTACGGTGAATTCCTTCCCGTCCCAGCCGATGTCATTCAGACGGGTCAAGGCATCCTGGGGGTTCAGGGAACGGAACAGCTGCTCATAGTGGGCAAAGGGGACTTCCTCTTTGTGGTTTTCTACGTTCATTGGTTACCTCTTACTCGTGTAGTTCCAGGGGCAGGCCGTCGGGGTCTTTGAAGAAGGTGAAATGTCCCCCGTTGACCGCATCCTCCCGGATGGGTTCTGTTTCGATGCCCAGCTCATTCAGCCAACGGGCTGCCTCGGCCACGTCCTCCACCTGGAAGGCCAGATGCCGCAGCCCCATGGCCTCCGGCTGGGTGGGCCGCTGGGGGGCGTTGGGTTTCTCGAATACCTCCAGTGTGGTATCTCCCAGCCGGAGCATCCGCAGGTAGTCCTTTTGGGCAGGGCGGTAGACCTCACGCAGCAGCCGGAAGCCCAGCTTGTCGATGTAGAAGGCCTTGGTTTTGGCGTAGTCCGAACAGATGATGGCGATATGATGCTGTTTCTCCAGGAACATGCTCAATCCTCCCGGCAGCAGTTGGGGAACAGGCTGGCATCGGTGTGGGGCAGGAAGCAGGCAGCCACGAAGGAATCCATGTAGCCCGGGTGGGTGCTCAGCTCCAGGTAGGTCATGTTGGCGGCAATTTCGGCCAGCTTGACATTTGCCTCGTCGCTCATCACCATGGCGTAAGCGCCGGCCAGGGAGGAGTTGCCGATGTAGTGGAACTTCTCCAGCTCCACGTCCGGGAACATGCCAATGTTCACGGCGTTCTTCATGTTGATGCCGGAGCCGATGCCGCCGGCCACATACACCTTGTCAATGGCCTCCACGCTCATGTCCACGCTGGAAAGCAGGGTGGAGATGGCGGAGAAGATGGCGCCCTTGGCCCGGATGAAATTGTCGATGTCCACCTCGTTGATGGACACCTCCCGGCCGGTTTCGGACTGGTGGGCGTCGGCGATGACGTAGCGGCCCATGCCATGGGAATCCCGCCGGACCCGGTCACCCTCCCGGATGAACAGACCCTTGGCGTTGATGATGCCGCAGCGGAAGAGCTCGGAGATGATGTCGATGATGCCGGAGCCGCAGATGCCCACCGGCCGCTGGCCCGGTTCGCCCACAATGGAAAGGGTGGGCTCCATGGTGTATTTGTCCAGGGTGCAGGCCTCAATGGCGCCGTCGGTGGCCCGCATACCGCAGGAGATGTCGCCGCCCTCAAAGGCGGGGCCGGCGGAGCAGGCGCAGCTCATCATGAAATCCCGGTTGCCGAACACGATTTCGCCGTTGGTGCCCAGGTCGATGAACAGGCTCATCTCGTCCTTGTCCCACAGTCCCGCGGCCAGGGTACCGGCGGTGATGTCGCCGCCCACATAGGAGCCGATGTTGGGTGCAATGAGCACGGGGGCCAGGGGGTTGGCGGGGAGCTTCACATCCCCGGCCAGCAATCCCTCCCAGGCAAAGAAGCTGGGGATATAGGGCTCCATCCGCACGGACTGGGCATCCACCCCCACAAACAGGTGGTTCATGGTGGTGTTGGCGCCCACACTGAGCCGCAGGATGCTCCGGGCGGAGATACCGGCGGCTTTGCACAGGTTGGCAATGATGGGGGAAAGGGTCTCCTTGATGATGGCGTCCTGGAGCTTTTTCCGGCCCCCGGACTTGCTCTGCTCAATGATCCGGTTGATGACATCCGCGCCGTAGCGGATCTGGCCGTTGCCGGAGGAACCCTTGGCCAGGATCTTTCCGGATTCCAGGTCAGTGAGCACCATGGTGACGGTGGTGGTGCCGATGTCAATGGCACAGCCCACAATGGCGGTGTCCTCCGGGGAGGTGATCTCCATGCAGGTAAAGCACCCCTGGGTCAGTTCGCCCTTGACGCACACATTCCAGTTGTATTCCCGCAGGGTATGGGCCAGCTTCACCATGACGGCAAAGGGAATTTTTACGGTTTCAACGCCCAGCGCTTCCTGAATGGCCCAGGTGAGCCGCTCGTTGTCCGGCATGGTGTCGTCCAGGGTGGGCTCCGCCAAAGTGAGCACCAGGCTGCGGTAGTTATTTTTAAAATGGATGCCGCTTTCCTTCAGCTGGGCCTGACAGTTCTCGAAGATCTCAATCTCCTTGGGGCTGCTGAGGTCGGCGGTTTTCATCCGGGACTGGTAGGCGCTGGCAATGTCCGGCACCAGGACGGTGACATCCGACAGCACCTTGGAGCAGCAGGACAGCCGCCACCCAGCCTCATATTCCTCGTCGGATAAATGGCGGCTCTTGGGGGATTCCAGCTGACCCTCGATCAGCTGGACCTTGCATTTGCCGCAGGAGCCGTTG
>JALFGI010000215.1 GCA_022777455.1 Clostridiales bacterium
AGTACGAAGCCATCGACCGGGCACTATATGGCCCCTACCTTCTGCCAATAGATGTATATTACTACGGAACCACGCCCATCACAAACAATGTCTGGGGTAGAATCGGCGGACATGTTTTTTGCTATCCCGATGGGTAGAACCCGTAAAAAAGAGCCTTTTGAGAAATTTCGGACAATTCTCGCCTGAAATATTCCGGGTGAGGATTGTCCGGCTTTTCTTTGTGTTATGGACATCGAGACTTAATACTGCGGTGTGGTGTCGGAGCGGTTCCCGGATCAAAATGGAAAAACAATCCTTTGGAGCCGGTTCAACCGGGATGATTGGGCGATTGATCATCACGGAAAGTGACAAAGTGGTACACCTACTACGAATAAAATGTCCCGGAATTGGATTCGTGAACGTCACGCTTCCAATTCCGGGTTTTGCTTCGGTTGTAGGCTTTGCTGCTTTGCGGCTTCCGGGTGACGGGATTGATCTGCCCCCAGGTGCCGCGCTTGGCGCTGTCCAGCTTGCGCTTTTCCTTCTTGGACAGCTTCTCATAGGGAATAAACTTTTCCATTTTAAGTTCCTCCGTTTTCGTTTGCAATTATCCTATCAGAAAAGTGTGGAAGTGTCAAATGGAAGTTCAATTTAAGAAAACGCAATGAGCGATGCAACACTATTTTCAAAGCTGTTCCAAACAGGAAATCCAATTCTTTAGTGTATCCTCTGAAAAATCATACAGCACTTTTTAAGCAGCCGGATGGGTTTTCTCCATCCACCTCATTGTTTTCTTAGGCCATTGGTCAAGTATTCTGTCAGCCGTTCAGCAAAGCGGCGATGTCCTTCCTCAGTGAAGTGCACGCCGTCGAAGGCCAGTTCGATGTTCCAGTTGCTCGTGTCGACAAAGGGAATATTCTGCCTCTGTGCCAACGTGTGATATTCTTCCGCAAGCCGGATGGATTCTGCTGTCAGCTCATCGCTGGGTACCCAAGCACCCCGCTTCATGGGCGGCGGGGCGACCAGGAGAATGTTTTTGCAATGGTGGAGAAGCTGATTCAGAAATATTTCCATCCGTGAAGCGGTTTCAGAAGCAGAGTCGCCCTGCAGCAGATCATTGGTTCCCAGCATAACAAGGAATAGATCCACAGGTGCGCATTCGGAAAGCAGCCGGAAATCGCAGGGATTGCGGGGAATCTCCCTTCCGTTGGTACCGGCGTTGATGACTTCCCACCCTGTCTGTTTTGCAAGAATATCTACCCAACGGTCTTCCGCAGGATATCGGTCCGCCAGATAAGACCTGGGATCGTAGCCATAGGTATTGGAGTCGCCAAAACATAGAATTCGCATGGTTACCCTCCCGTGCGGGGCATTTTTTTCATTTTATCATGCCAGCTGTTAAATGTCAAACCGCCGCTTTTCGCGCTGAAAACACGCTGAAAATGTATCGCTTCGATTCCGGAAGATGTGGTTAGTCAAAGGAAGAGTGATTGAGAAGCAAGCAAATATTCAATGAGATTCTTCTGTAACAGAATCATTCCCGCGGGATTCCCCCTCGCTCTCGCTGTGGGATCATACAGGAAAGCATTATTCGTAAATCCATCGGTTCACAAACACAGGGCAGGTTTCTTTGTTGACTTGACCTTACAATTACCTTATAATCGTTGTAGAACAAATCATTGAGGTTGCCATGCCTGTTTTTGAACATCAAAACAATATGGATGCTATCGAGCTGACAAAAGGAAAAAGCAGAAAAAAATACAGCGAAAAGAGGAGAATCCTATGGCCTTTGATTTTAAGAAAGAGTACAAAGAGTTTTACTTACCAAAGAACAAGCCCCAGATTGTAACGGTGCCGCCTATGAATTACATCGCCGTTCGCGGCAAGGGTGATCCAAACGAGGAAGGCGGCGCTTACAAAGCAGCGATTGGGGTACTGTATGCGATTGCCTACACCATCAAAATGAGCAAAATGGGCGACTACCGCATTGACGGCTACTTTGATTTCGTGGTGCCGCCGCTGGAGGGCTTCTGGTGGCAGGATGGTGTGGAGGGCATCGATTATGCGGAAAAATCCACGTTCAACTGGATCAGCGTCATCAGAATGCCGGATTTTGTGACCAAGGCGGACTTTGACGGGGCTGTGTCGGAGGCCACCCGGAAGAAAAAGCTGGATTGCAGCGCCGCTGAATATCTGAACATTGACGAGGGCGAGTGCGTTCAGATCATGCACCTGGGGGCATTTGACGACGAGCCTGTCACGGTTGCGATTATGGATGAATACTTGGCAGCAAACGGTTACGAAAACGACTTTTCCGAAACCCGCCTGTACCATGAGATTTACCTCACCGATGCCCGCAAGGTAGCCCCGGAGAAATGGAAAACCGTGATACGGCATCCAATTAGGAAAGTGGAGTAAAAACTGCACCGCTGTAAACAAAGAAAAGCCACTTGAGGGGGAATAGACGATGGACAGCGATATTTTATTCTTCTTTGGGGAGCGCATGGAGGCTCTGCCCATGTATGAGCGGTTGGAGGAAGCGATTCTAACCCGGATTCCTAATGTGAAGATCAAGGTTGCCAAGACCCAGATCACTTTTGCCAACAAGCGGGGCTTTGCCTTTGTGTCCTTCAATCCCTGCCGCAGGGCAAAGGAACGCCCACCTGTTTGGATGACCGTCACTTTCGGGCTGGGCTACCGCAAGGAATTCCCCAGAATCGATGTTGCCACGGAACCCTACCCAGGCAGATGGACTCATCATGTGATGGTGGGAAGTGTAGATGAAATCGACGAAGAACTGATGGGCTGGATTCAGGAAGCGGCGGATTTTTCTGCCACAGAAGGGAGGACGAAATGACCAACGAGAAAGTATTTGCCATGTCCTTTGCCAAGGTGTACCTCATGCTGATTGCCAAGGCAGAGCGGAAGGGGCGCACCCGTGACGAGGTGCAGAAAGTCACCGCATGGCTGACGGGGTATACGAATGAGCAGCTGGAAGAACTGCTGGTTTCGGAGATTTCCTACGGCGACTTCTTCCGTAATGCCCCGGCGCTGAACCCTGCGCGAAAGCAGATCAAAGGCTCTGTCTGCGGCGTGAAGGTGGAGACCATCCAGGACCCGTTGATGCAGGAGATTCGGTATCTGGACAAGCTGGTGGATGAGCTTGCCAGGGGAAAACCGATGGAGAAAATTTTGAGGTGACAACTATGTGGACTTGTCCCAAGTGCGGAAGAACCTTCCGGCGAACCGAACAAAGCCATTACTGCGGAAAAGCCCCGGAGACCATCGAGGAATATATCC
>JALFGI010000022.1 GCA_022777455.1 Clostridiales bacterium
CGGGAATACTTTGTGTATTTCCCATTTTTCATACTGCACGATTGGGGCAAAAGATCCGCTGAAGCCCGCAGCTCCCATTATGCGGTATTGCCTTCATATGGACTGGCCCGAAATCAGAGATTTTCATTTTGTGATTCTTCGCCACAATAACAGCAAAATGACGGAAGAACAAAAGGAGTTCCGACAAAGGAATTTGATGCGCTTCCAGGGCGGGCCCACGATCATGTCCTGGGCCGCGAACATTTTTTTCAGGTTCATATCCGTTTCCTTTTCTCCATCTCGTATACGCAAAGCCCCAGTGAACCTCACAGGGAGGTCCACTGGGGTCTTTTCCTTAATGTTTGGCCAAAACAGCCTTGGCGGCCTCACCGTTCACAAAGGGACCGGGAATCGGGGCGGTGCCGCGATGATCGCCCAGATAGTCCTCGTTGAAAATAATGGCGGTGCCGTCGGGATTCTCGAATCGTTCCTCCGGCTCGAAAGCCTCGCCCAGAATGTCGCTGTGGATAATGCCGCACTTGAACTGCCCCAGGAAATCGTACACATTGGTGTTCAGGCTGTAGGTGCCGTCCTTTTCCACAAGCTCCAGGGTGACCTTGCTGTCGTTGTCCACCAGTTTGTTGGCCTCCCGGTTCCAGGGAAGCGCGCCGCCAAAGTAGGCGTTGCCGTCGATCCACACAGGCAGGTGCTCAAAGTGATAGTCCATCAGCTCCATCATGGTCGTCATGTCAGCCCGCTCGCCCAGACGGAACTTGGCAATCCACTCCTCATAGGTGGGGTACTCATTCCACACGGCGTTGCCGCAGCGGTCATTTTCCTCGGCGGAGAAGCCCATGGATTCGGAAGCCTGCTTGTTTTCCGCATAGGGATAGTTCTGAACAAAGATGTTGTTGTAGACCCGGTTGTCACCGTGGAGGATGGTCATGAAGCCGGCCACCTCGGTGCGGTGGGGAATGTGGTAGGGGGTATAGCGCCGCTGGGAGGCGCCCTTGGAGGTAACCATATCCGTGCCCGCGCCCACACAGGTGAAGGCACCGGCAATCAGGTTGTGCACCACCGCAACGCCCTGGGTGGCCCAGCGGACGGAGGCCTCGGACAGAAGCACGTTGTTGTCAATCAGCGTGGGGCCGTGGCCGACCTCCACAAAGATATCCTGGCACATTCTCATCATTCCCGCATCCACGCCCTTGGGAGGATGGTTGTCGTGCATCAGGTTCTGGGTGATCCGGGTGCCCTGGGCCTGCCAGTCGGTCCAGATGCCCATGGTGCAGTGGTGGATGTGATTCCGGCGGAAGATCACATCAATGGCAGCGTGGAACTTGATGCCGCCCATTTCCGCACCGGTGAGCTGCTGGGAGTTATTGATGTTGTGGATGTGGTTATCCTCGATGATGGAGAACACACAGCCCATCCGTCCCACGATGCCTGCCTGGCCGCAGTCGTGGATGTGGCAGCGGCGGACGATGTGGGAGCCCACCGTCTCCTTCGTCCAGCCGTCGTACTGGGCGATGCATACCGCGTCCCGCTCCATCTGGGTGGGGCTCTTCACGTGCTTGTAGGTGAAGTAGTTGTCGTTGCCCTTTTCGGTCTGATGGTAGTTGCCGAAGGAAATGCCGCAGCAGCGGGAGTTGGAGATGTCGCAATCCTCAATAATCCAGCCCTTGGACCAGTGCGCGCCGATCATGCCGTCCTGGTAGGCAGCGGGAGGAGCCCAGTTGGTAGCAGCCTTGTCCACCACGAAGCCGCTGAGGGTGATGTAGCCCACGCCCTTCTTGTCGGGCATGAAGCAGTTGTTGCGCACGTTGATTTCCACCTGCTCTTCGTTGGGGTTTTTACCCTGGAAGTTGGCGTAGATGGTGGTTTCTTTCTCTCCAACCTCAGCAAACCACTTGTAGATGGACAGCTCCGGCTGCCAGGATCTGGCGAACACCTCTCCCTTGACGCACTCCTCCAGGGTGAAGGTCTCGTAGAACATCTGGTCATTCATGTACACCGCGCCCCGATGCATGTCCAGAATCTTGCCGGTTGTGGGATCCTTGGGATAGAAATACCAGTCACCGATGACGGGCTCCTTGAACGGATTAAAGCCGCCGAACACACCGTTGTCCACCTTGGCTACCCAGGTGGTTCCCTCATAGGGGACCCAGCCGGTGAGGATTTCCGCGCCGGTGATGCGGGCGCCCAGAGGCACCTCGCTTCGGTACTCGATTCGAGCGTCCTCCCGTCCGGCATGGATGGGGTTGACGTATTCCCGATAGACACCGGGAGCGACGGAGACCACATCACCGGGCCTGGCGATTTTTGCCGCGGAATTGATGTGCTTGAAAGGCATCTGCTTGGTGCCGTTTCCGTCCCTGGGGGCGGAAATATTCACATAATAAATCATTGCTTCTCGCTCCTTTTTTGATAATCACAGCCTGAGGACTGTGTGGAATGACTTACTTTTGATTGGGGTTGATGAGGAAAGCGCAGACGGAGGACAGAAGCATCAAGATGCCGCCCACCGTGAAATAGGCTCTGTAATCGCTGCCGCACAGCGGAATCACCACATAGGTCGGAAGCACCACTGCCCCCAACAGCTCCAGCGTCGCCACCACGCCCTTGCTGCGCAGACTGACGCCGACGGCCTCCGCCACAGAGCCGCTCTCCTGCTTGCTCACGGAGAAATCTGATTCCCGGACCACCAGGCCAGTATTCCGGCAGCAGCCAAGATCGCCACGACCCAGAAAGCGACATCCAGATTAGGAAACAGGAATACCGTCAGCCAGGCAGCTGCCATTACGAAGGTGCCGCCCAGCACCATGGCCGCATACATCACCGGAATGCTGCCTGCAAAGGGCCGAAGCAAATAGCCCAGGGCCATTACGCCGAAGCATATCCCCAGAACCCTTTTGATGGCCAACCGATCCACCAGGACGCCGGACACAATGCTCAGAAAAACGGAGGGAATCATGGAGGCGGTCATGATGCCGGGAAACTGGGAATCGGTAAGATTCAGCCGCTCATAAACCTGGGACGCCACCGCCCCAAGTTGATACTTTTCAAATGCTCTCTTAACTATGATAACACATGGGATTGCCATAACGCAAATACTTTTTCTTTTGACCCGGTTCACCCCGGCACTTCCATCAGGATTTTTAAAAAAGCAGCCACAAGCGTACTTGCGGCTGCTTTGAATGAGCAAAGAGATTTGTCTCTTTATTTCATAGCGCAGATTTCGAATAGATTGTCGCAGAAAAAACCACCAGTTCACAACAGCTGGTGGTTTCTATTTCCGTTCCGATATCCCGGTTCAAGCTACAGATTGCAGGCATATCCCTGCATTGCCAGAACAGGGTCCAGCGTGATTGTTTCCCCGGATTTAAAACACACGTGTTTCCCTATTCTTCCAAATCGAACCATAAAAGGAAAGAGACATTACCGTTGCGACGCTCCATCCGATTGGCCAGGAGAGCCAGATACCTGTCACCCCCCAGAGCCTGGAGAGGCCAAACGCAAGCACCACCCGAAGCACCAGGTCGGTAAAGGTGGCAGTCATGAACTGCCGCATTCTGCCCAGACCGCGAAGGACGCCGTCTGAGACCAGCTTGGCGGCAACCACAAAGTAAAAGGGTGCCACGATGCGCAGGAACATAACCCCCGTCAGCATTGCCTCTCCGGAGCCATCATCCAGGAAGATATACACAAGGCTTTTGCCGAGGAAGAAATACAGGAGCGCAAAGGGAATGCAGAGCGTCCATACCAACCGCAGTCCCGCCCGAAAACCGGCGCGAATGCGGCCCATCTTCCCTGCTCCTAAATTTTGGGCGGAGAAGTTGGAGATGCCATTGCCCAGAGTGGTCAGCGACGTGATGACCAGGTTATTCAGCTTGACCGCTGCGGAATATCCGGCAATAACTGCCGAGCCAAAGGAATTGATCACACCCTGGATGATGATGTTGCCCACAGAAATAAAGCTCTGCTGCAAAATACTGGGCACTGCAACCACAGAAATCTTCCCCAACAGCTTCCAGGAGAACAGCTTGGGCTTCTCTTCTGTTTCAATTCTTTCGAACCGCCTGAATACGAAAATCACGGCAAGAATGCAGCTGACCCCCTGGCACAAAAAGGTCGCCCATGCCACACCGTCAACGCCCCGGGTAAACACGGTGGACAGCGCGGTGGTAAACAGGATGTCCATGCCAATATTGGCGACAGAGGACACGGCAAGGAAGTAAAAGGGTGTCTTGGAATCCCCCATCGCAGAGAAAATGCCCGTGGAAACATTGTAGAAAAACACAAAAGGCAGGCCCAAAATGTAGATGTCCAGATACAGCCCGGAGTCCGCCAGAATGTCCGCCGGGGTGTGAATCCATTCCAGCAGCTGTCTGCTGAAACCGAAGCCCAGCGCCATCAGCACGGCGCATAGCACGCCTGTTGCAATCAGCGCTGTATATACAGCCGTCTTCATCTGCCCAAACCGCTTTGCCCCGAAAAGCTGGGAGGCAATCACGCTGCAGCCCATGTTACAGCCAAATCCGAAGGCAATGAAAATCAGGGTCACTTCATAGCTGTTGCCAACAGCGGCCAAAGCCGCCTCTCCGACGAATTTACCCGCCACAAAGCTGTCCGCCACATTATATAGCTGCTGGAAAATCACACTTCCGAAGAGCGGCAAACAGAATTTCAGCAGGACCCTGGAGGGTTCGCCGATGGTCAAGTCTTTATTCATGGCCGCTCACGCTTTCTTTTCGGGAAAGGAAAACACCGCCGTGGTGTAGCTCAGCATGGCGCCGATGACATAGAGCGCAAATATCCAGCAGACTGGCTTCTCCATTGCTTTCCAGACAATTCCCACCACAAATCCCATGCAGACAGTAATCATGGTCAGCCGTTCCCACTTTGCAGCAGTCTGTCCGCTGCTGCTGAGAAAGCGCAGCAATTCCCAAACCAGCCCGGCGCAAATACACAGAATCATAATACACTCGAAAATCGTTTCCATATCTCTTTCCTTCCTTTTTTGTTGACTCCCGAAGGTGCCTGTATTATAATCCAGTTCAGATTGATATGTAAAATGTATTATTTGCATATCGGAAATATAAAAAAGGTATGGTTTGAGCATGGACATCGATTTGGACCATTACAGGGCTTTTTACTATGTTGCCAAATACGGGAATATTACCCGGGCGGCAGCCGCACTGATGAATAACCAGCCCAATGTGACAAGAACGATAAAGCTTCTGGAAAAGGAGCTGGGCTGCCCCCTGTTTGTTCGTTCCAGCCGGGGCGTTCAGCTGACCCCCGATGGAGAAAAGCTGTTTGCCCACGTCCGTATCGCCATGGAGCAGTTGGAGATGGGTGCGAAGGAGCTGATGATGGATCAGACCCTACAGAGCGGCACCGTCACCATCGGCGCAAGCGAGGTGGCACTGCGCTGTTTCCTGCTGCCGGTTCTGAAGGAATTTCATCAACAGCATCCCAATATACGGCTGAGAATCTATAATTACTCCGCTGCTGAAGCAATATCCAGTCTGAAAAATGGAATCGTGGACATATCTGTTGCAAGGGTTCCCATGGATGCAGCGAAAGGATTGTCTGCACGAATCCTCTGCGACATTCCGGAGGTCGCCGTCTGCGGAAGCGCCTTTCGGCATCTTGCCCAGCAGGAGTGCGATTTGGAGCGGCTGACCCATTATCCGATCATCTCCCTGGACGCCAATACATTGATGTATCAGGTCTATAGCACCTGGTTTGCCAGCCATGGACTGCGCTTTTGCCCGGAGGTGGAGGTGACGACTTCTGACCAGATTCTCCCCATCGCGGCATGCAATCTTGGAATCGGCTTTGTCCCGGAAGCTTTTCTGTCCGAGGCAGCGGAGGGAAGCGTTTACCGTCTGCGGCTGAAAGAACCCATTCCGGTGCGCTCTTTGTGCTTCCTGAAACGAAAGGATCTTCCAGCCTCTGCCGCTGGGAAACGGCTGGAAGAGATGATTCTCAGCACCGCCGGAAAATGAGCTGGAGCAGAACAATCTTGTCCAGCGCAAAATCAAAAATGCTGCGAGTCAAGACCACCGGCGAAGCCGGTGGCTTGCACAGGCCCTATAAGGGCCTAATACAGCCGCGTCTTAAGACGCATGAACGGTTCGCCAACTGCAAATTTGTTACGGGCTGCCCCCTTCCGGGGGCGGCTCTTTATTTGCCTTTGGCTACCGGCTCACCCGTAAACGGGTCGTTGAATTCCTTGAGGCACATCTGGTCACTTGCGATGTCCTCCTGAAGCTGGTTGCGTACATATTCTTTTATCGTCTTTTCGTTACGCCCTACTGTATCTACATAGTACCCCCTGCACCAGAAGTGACGGTTTCCATACTTGTACTTTAGATTTGCGTGTCGGTCGAATATCATTAAGCTGCTTTTTCCTTTGAGATATCCTACGATTTCTGACACGCTGTACTTAGGCGGAATCTCTACGTATAGATGAATATGATCCGGAAGGGCTGCCGCTTCTATAATCGTTATTCCCTTTCGGGCACATAGCGTTCTGATAATCTGACCGATATCCGCTGAAATCTGCCTGTAGATGATCTGCCTGCGGTATTTGGGTGTGAAAACGATATGATATTTGCAATTCCACTTTGTGTGTGCTAAACTATTGTTGTCCATTTGGATAACCTCCATTGATTTTGTTTTGTAGCGGTTGGCGAACCTGCTACTACTCTATCACTGGAGGTTTTTCTTTTCTACGCATAAGTAGAACTTTTTCCGGCGCACCCGCATAGCGGGTGGTAGTCTTTCTACGAAT
>JALFGI010000347.1 GCA_022777455.1 Clostridiales bacterium
AAGGTTGCCCTGCGGAACATCCGCCGGGACGGCATGGACTATGTGAAAAAGCTGAAGAAGAATTCCGAAATCACCGAGGACGACCAGAAGAAGGGTGAGAAGGACCTGCAGGATCTGCTGGACCAGTATTTCAAGAAGGTGGACTCCGCCCTGGCTGCCAAGGAAAAGGAACTGATGGCCATTTAATCGCCAAATCATTTCATCCCCGGGGACTTGTCCCCGGGGGTGAAAGGCTGAGAAGAGAAAGTGATGGGATGCTTCCTGTTTTCAGCTTTTCACAATCACGTGCCCCACATGAATTGGAATTTAGCGTACCGGAATCGACGCATCCCTTGGCTCCCCCTATGGGGGAGCTGGCTGCCCCGTAAGGGGCAGACTGAGAGGGTAACACGGTTTGGGTTTCGGATGCTGTTGTCTTCTCTGCGGCACCCTCTCAGTCAGCCTGTTCGGCTGACAGCTCTCCCGAAGGGAGAGCCAAGGGGCGCTGCCGTATCTGCCTGCCAAAATCCAATTTACCGTTCAAAGCGGATAGCCGCGAAAACATTCTTTATTCAGAAAGAGGTGCTTCCCTTGGCACTGACGAATTCACAGAAACCCGCTCCTCCCAGGCACATTGCCATCATCATGGACGGTAATGGCCGTTGGGCCAAAAAGCGTGGCCTTCCCCGGACGGCGGGACACGCCGCGGGAGCGGAGACCTTCCGCCGCATCGCCAAGTACTGCCGTACGCTGGGCGTGGAATACCTGACGGTTTACGCCTTCTCCACGGAGAACTGGAAGCGCTCTGCCGATGAAATCTCCGGCATCATGCGGCTGCTTCGCCGGTACCTGGAGGAAGCCCTGGCGGACATGGAGAAAAACCGGGTCCGCTTCAAATTCTTCGGCGACCTGTCCAAGCTCAGCCCGGAGCTCCAGACACTGTGCCGTAACGCGGAAAACCGCTCTGCGGACTACGATGTCCAGGTGAATTTCTGCCTGAACTACGGCGGCCGGGACGAGATCGTCCACGCCGTGAGGGGCTTCATGGCCGATGTGGCGGCGGGAAAGGCCGGTGAGGAGGATTTGAGCGAGCAGGTGCTGTCCAATTACCTCTATTCCGCGGGCGTTCCTGACCCGGAGCTGATCATCCGTCCCTCCGGGGAGCAGCGCATCAGCAATTTTCTGCTGTGGCAGTCCGCCTATTCGGAGTTCGTGTTTCTGGATGTGCTGTGGCCGGACTTCGCCCCCGAGGACCTGGACCGGGCAATTGAAGAATATCACCGGCGCAACCGCCGTTTTGGAGGAACATAATAAATGAGAAAACGCATTGTGACAGCATCGATCCTGGTCCCGGTTCTGATCCTGGTGGTTCTGGTGGCTCCCAAAATCGTCGCCGCCATCGTATGGGGCGTTCTGATGATGATTGGAGTGTATGAGCTGCTTTACAGCACCGGTCTGGTCCGGCATCCCAGAATGGTGCTCTATTCCGCAGCGATGGCCTTCGCCGCCTCCCTGTGGAGCTATTACGGTGCCAACCAGGGCATTGCCCTGCTGGGCCTGCTGGTGTTCTGGATTCTGCTGTTTTCCGAGCTGATGGCCAATCATGTGAAAATCAGCTTGGAGATGATCATGTACTGCCTGTTTGCCGGCGCTGTTGTACCGTATCTCCTTTCTTCTCTGATCCGGATCCTGGTGATGAACGATGGCAGATATCTGATCCTCATCCCCTTTGTAGCGGCCTGCCTGTCCGATGCCGGTGCCTATTTTGCCGGCACCATGTTCGGCAAGCATAAGCTGGCACCGGTGGTCAGCCCCAACAAAACCGTGGAGGGTGTGGTCGGCGGATTGGTCAGCTCCATGGTGGGCATGCTGATTTATGCACTGATCCTGCAGCTGGTGTTCCGGCTCCAGGTGAACTACGGCGCGGCATTGCTGTATGGCATTCTGGGCAGCGCGGTGGGTGTGTTTGGAGATCTGTGCTTTTCCATTATCAAGCGTCTGTCCGGCCTTAAGGATTTCGGCACCCTGATGCCCGGTCACGGCGGCTTCTATGACCGCTTTGATTCCATGGTTACCGTCGCCCCCCTGATGGAGGCGTTGATTCTGCTGCTGCCGGTGGTGGTGTAAGTTATGGTGAAATGTGTAAGTATCCTGGGCTCTACCGGCTCCATCGGCCGCCAGAGCCTGGACGTGATCAGCCGCCTGGAGGGCATCCGGGTGGCTGCCCTGACGGCCGGAAGCAGTGTGTCCCAGATGGCGGAGCAGTGCCGGATGTTCCATCCCAGCCTTGCCGTCATGGCCACCCAAGAGGCGGCGGAGCAGCTCAAGCGGGAACTGAATGACCCCTTCATTTCTGTTTGCTGGGGAGAGGAGGGCCTGATCCGGGCCGCCACCCTGGAGGAGGCGGACTGTGTCATCACCGCTGTGGTGGGCATGGTTGGCCTGAAACCCACCCTGGCCGCCATCCGGGCTGGCAAGCGCATCGGCCTTGCCAACAAGGAGACGCTGGTCTGTGCCGGCGAGCTGGTGATGGCCGAGGCGGAGCGCTATGGTGCGGAGATCGTCCCCGTGGATTCGGAGCATTCCGCCATTTTCCAGTGCCTGATGGGCTGTGGCGACCGGCGGGAAGTGAAGCGTATCCTGCTCACCTGCTCCGGCGGCCCCTTCTTCTCCATGGACTCCCAGCAGCTGCGCCAGGTGACCAAGGCGGATGCCCTGCGCCACCCCAACTGGAAAATGGGTCCAAAAATTACCGTGGACTGCGCCACCTTAATGAACAAGGGTCTGGAAGTCATCGAGGCCATGCGTCTGTATCGGCTGCCCCTGGAGCAGGTGGATGTGCTGATCCACCGCCAGAGCATCGTCCACAGCATGGTGGAATTCACCGACGGGGCGGTAATGGCCCAGATGGGTACCCCGGATATGCGCCTGCCCATTCAGTTGGCCCTGACCTATCCCCAGCGTACCGTCTGCCCGGTGGAACCGTTGGATCTGACGAAGTGCGGCGCGCTGACCTTCTGTCATCCGGATCTGGAAAAATTCCCCTGCCTGGCTCTGGCAAGGCAGTGCGCCAAGTGGGGCGGCACCGCCTGCCCGGCCATGAACGGCGCCAATGAAGAGGCGGTGGCGTTGTTCCTGGCGGACAAGATCGGGTTCTACGACATTTACCGCCTGGTGTCCCAGGCAGTGGAGCAGGTTCCCTTTGTTCCCAATCCTACCCTGGAGCAAATCCTGGAAGCCGACCGCCTGGCCCGCCAGGCCGTGCGGAATTGCCGGTAGTATTGGGCAGACAAATTGTAATTTGGCGGGCAGATACGGCAGCACCCCTTGGCTCTCCCTTTGGGAGAGCTGTCAGCCGAACAGGCTGACTGAGAGGGTACCGCAGTAAGATAATAGCAGCCGAAATCGATGTGTTGCCCTCTCAGTCTGCCCCCTACGGGGCAGCCAGCTCCCCCATAGGGGGAGCCAAGGGGTGCGTCAGTTCCGG
>JALFGI010000005.1 GCA_022777455.1 Clostridiales bacterium
ATGCCCCTCTTGGCTCTCCCTTTGGGAGAGCTGGCAGCCGCCAGGCTGACTGAGAGGGTACCGCAGTAAGGTAATGGCAAATGCATTGCCCTCTCAGTCTGCCCCTTACGGGGCAGCCAGCTCCCCCATAGGGGGAGCCAAGGGGTGCGGCAATTCCGGTTCGCCAAATTACAATTTACAATATTTTTTCTCCATCAAAATGCGGCTGTGGGATAATCCTCACAGCCGCATCCGGTTTACAGGTTCTCTTTGATCTTCTCAATCATTTCCTGGTATTCGCCCTCGCTGAGCGTTACCTTGCCGGGGTTCATGGCAAAGGTGGAACCCCATTCAAATTCATCCCGGTATTTGGGAACCAGGTGAAAATGCAGGTGGCAGCCGCCGTCGCCGTAGGCACCGTAGTTGACCTTATCCGGATGGAAAGCCTTGTGAACAGCCCGGGAGGCTCTGGCCACATCGGCCATAAATGCGTTCCGCTCCTCATCGCTGATGTCCACCAGCTCGCTGACGTGGTCCTTATAGGCCACAATGACCCGGCCGGGGTGACTCTGCTCCTTGAAGAGAATCAGCTGACTGACGTCCAGGTCACAGATTTTGATACCAAAGCCCGCCAGAATTTCACCGCCCATGCAGTAGCCGCAGTTGCAGTCTTTCATATTCATTCAACCTTTCTGTAAACCGGGGCAGCCCCGGCTCTCTTTTTATTTGGAAAAATGCCTTTTTTCTTGTTCCATTGGTATGGTAGCACAGATAATTCCCGGCGTCAAGGGGGATAGGGGTTGTATATTTTGCAATATTGCATACCTTTCGATTCAAAATTATCTTTTTTTCTGTTTGATTTTCACATTGTAATCCCAGGGGAAAGATGGTATTATAATCAGTAAAAATATATCTGTTGTCCTTGGGCAGCGGACGAATATTGACAGAAGGAGAACACCCACTATGAAGTACATTGTTGTCCTGGGCGACGGAATGGCCGACGAGCCCATTCCTGAGCTGGGCGGAAAGACCCCCATGGAAGCAGCACGTACCCCGGTGATGGATGAACTGGCGAGCAAGGGCAGCCTGGGCACAGTCCAGAATGTGCCTGCGGGCATGGCTCCCGGCAGCGACGTGGCCAATTTGTCCGTGCTGGGTTACAACCCGGCCGAAAACTACTCCGGGCGATCTCCCCTGGAGGCGCTCAGTGTGGGAGTTGCCATGGAGGAAAGCGACGTGATTTTCCGCAGCAATATCGTCACCCTCACCGATGAGGAACCCTATGAGGAGAAAACCATCCTGGATCACAGCTCCGGTGAGATTTCCACCGCCGATGCCGATGTGCTCATGGACGCTATCCGGGAGAAATTCAACAGCGATACCTTCCGGTTCTATACTGGTACCAGCTACCGCCACATTCTGGTGTGGAAAAATGGCCGCGTTGCCAAGCTGGAGCCGCCTCACGATCATCTGGGCAGCGTGATCGGACCGTATCTTCCTCAGGAGGAAGTGCTCCGCAATATGATGAAGGAGAGCTTCCCTGTGCTCAATGACCATCCGGTGAACCGGGCCAGAGCTGCGGCAGGGAAGAACAAGGCCAATTCCCTCTGGTTCTGGGGCGCGGGTACCAAGCCCAAGGTTCAGAATTTCCGGGAGAAGACCGGCCTGAAGGGCGCCATGATCTCCGCGGTGGACCTGCTCAAGGGCATTGCTGTGGGGGCCGGCATGAAGGTCTGCCAGGTGGAAGGCGCCACCGGCTCCATTGATACCAATTACGAGGGCAAGGCCCAGGCGGCCATCGATGCGCTGCTGCGGGATGGCTATGACTTTGCCTATATCCATGTGGAGGCCCCTGATGAGATGGGCCACCAGGGCAAGGTACATGAGAAGGTCAAGTCCATCGAATATCTGGACAGCCGTCTGATCGCCCTGGTGAAAAAGGCCATGGAGGACGCGGGGGAGGACTACCGTATGCTGATCCTGCCGGATCATCCCACCCCCATCCGCATCCGCACCCACACCGGCGATCCGGTGCCCTACCTGATCTACGACAGCACCAGGCAGCAGAAGAAGCAGGCGCGTTTCACCGAGGAAACCGCCCGGGCTGCCGGGAATTTTGAACCCAATGGCTACCGGCTGATTGAACGGCTGATTGCCGCCGAATAAGGGAGGATCTTATGAGAGTTTATAATTTTTCCGCCGGCCCCGCAGTGCTGCCGGAGGAGGTTCTGAAGGAAGCCGCCGCTGAAATGCTGGATTACCAGGGCACCGGTATGTCCGTGATGGAGATGAGCCACCGCTCCAAGCCCTACCAGAAGATCATTGACGAAGCGGAAGCCGACCTGCGCAAGCTTTTAAACATTCCCGACAATTACAAGGTGCTGTTCCTCCAGGGCGGCGCCCATACCCAGTTTTCCATGGTTCCCATGAACCTGATGCCCCATGGCGTGGCGGATTACATCATCACCGGCGTGTGGGCCAAGAAAGCCTGGAAGGAAGCCCAGATGTACGGCCAGGCCAATGCCATTGCCTCCTCCGCTGACCGGAATTTCAGCTACATTCCCGACTGCTCCGACCTTCCCATCAGCGAGAACGCGGATTATGTGTATATCTGCGAAAACAACACCATCTACGGCACCAAATACAAGCAGCTTCCCAACACCAAGGGCAAGATGCTGGTCTCCGACGTTTCCAGCTGCTTCCTGTCCGAGCCCATGGATGTGAGCAAATACGGCTATGTCTACGGCGGCGTGCAGAAAAACATCGGCCCCGCCGGTGTGGTCATCGGCATTATGCGGGAGGACCTGATCACGGAGAAATGCTTCCCCAATACCCCCACCATGCTCCGCTACAAGACCTATGCCGACAACGGCTCCATGTACAACACGCCCCCCTGCTACAACATCTACATTTGCGGCAAGGTGTTCAAGTGGCTGCTCAGCCAGGGCGGCCTGGAAGTGATGAAGCAGCGCAATGAGGAAAAGGCCAAGATCCTCTATGACTATCTGGATCGCAGCCACCTCTTCGTCGGCACCGTGGAGAAGAAGGACCGCTCTTTGATGAACGTTCCCTTCGTCACCGGCAGTGAGGAACTGAATGCCAAATTTGTGGCCGAGGCCGACGCGGCGGGGTTCAAGAACCTGAAGGGCCACCGCTCCGTGGGCGGCATGCGGGCCAGCATTTACAACGCCATGCCCAAGGCAGGTGTGGAGGCGCTGGTTTCCTTCATGGAAGACTTTGAAGCGAAGAACGGTTGAAAAAAACGAAAAGAGGATAACCCCCATGTATCAGGTACATTATTTGAATAAAATATCCCCCAAGGGAACAGCCCTTTGGAAGCAGGACTACACCCTTACCGAAGAAATGAAGGATGCCGATGCCGTCCTGGTGCGCAGCGCCGCCATGCACGACATGGTTCTGCCCGACAAGCTCCTGGCGGTTGCCCGGGCCGGTGCGGGTGTGAACAACATTCCCCTGGACAAATGCGCCGAGCAGGGCATCGTGGTGTTCAATACCCCCGGCGCCAATGCCCGGAGTGTGATGGAAATGACGCTGTGCGGCCTGCTGCTGGGCAGCCGGGACGTGGTGGGCGGCATCAACTGGGTGAAGTCCATTGCCGCAGAAGGCGATGTGGCCAAGAAGGTGGAAAAGGGCAAGTCCCGGTTTGCCGGCCATGAGATTCTGGGCCGGAAGCTGGGTGTGGTTGGCCTGGGCGCGGTAGGCGGCCCTCTGGCAAATGCTGCCCGTCGGCTGGGCATGGAGGTCTATGGCTGCGACCCCTTCATCTCCATTGATGCCGCCTGGCACCTGGACAGCCAGATCACCCGGGTGAACAAGCGGGAGGACATTTTCGCAAACTGTGATGTGATCTCCCTGCACACGCCCCTGCTGGACGACACCCGGAAGATGATCAACGCCGAGACCATCGCCATGATGAAGGACGGCGTGATCATCCTGAACTTTGCTCGGGATTTGCTGGTGGACGATGATGCTATGGCCCAGGCTCTGGCCTCCGGCAAGGTGTCCCGGTATGTCACCGACTTCCCCAACGAAAAAACCGCCGATATGCCCGGCTGCATCGCCATTCCCCACCTGGGCGCCTCCACGGAAGAATCCGAGGACAACTGCGCCAAGATGGCGGTGAACGAAGTGATGAACTACCTGGAAAATGGCAACATCGTCAACTCCGTCAATTTCCCCAACTGCGATATGGGCATCTGTACCGCCGCAGGCCGCATTGTGATCCTGCACCGGAACATCCCCAACTCCCTGAGTCGGTTCACCACCGCCGTGGCTGCCGAGGGCATTAACATCGCCGGACTGATGAACAAGAGTCGGGGAGAATACGCCGTGACCATGCTGGATCTGGACCACCAGGCCTCTCCCGCTGTGGCCTCTGATTTGCAGAAAATCGAAGGCGTCTTGAAAGTGCGTGTGATCAAGTGACAGGAAAACAGACAAAAGGCGTGACCAAAGCGGTCACGCCTTTTACCGTATAGAGCACTCGTGCGGGACTCCACTCACAGAAGTGCGCCTTTTCTCAAACTCACAAAAGGGTATCCAAAACCCTTCTGATGTTCTTCTCGTTGGGAATAATGGTGTTGATATCCACTTGCGGATGCTCTTTGACATAATCTGTCAGAAAGTCAAGCAAATTCTCTTTTGTTTTCATATAATCATCAATAATTGTCTGGTCGTCAAAGCCCAGCTTCTTCAGGAGAATCGCGGATACAACCCCTGTCCGGTCTTTTCCTGCTCCGCAGAAATACAGGACATTGCTTTTTGCGTCCAGAATCGTTTGAACAATCCTGTCCATCTGCATATCCAGCATTCCCAGGTAAACCGATTCCACGTCTTCCGGTGATTTGGGTGTGTCGCCTCCGCCGGTTACCGGCATATGGAAATACGTAAATCCTTCTTCTGTTTCGAGGCGACAGGGCTTTCGCGCATATTCTTTCTTTTCCCGTAAGTCTACTACTGTGGTAATATGGTTTTGCAGCAGCCAGTCTACTTCTTCGTCCGTCAGATTTTCAGGACAATCACTTCTGATGAAGCGCATATCTCCGGTGGGTAAGGGCCGGGTATTTAATGTTGATTGCAATAGGGAAGACATGCCGATTCCTCCTGTTATTCCGATTTGCGGTTCTTTTCTATGTTATCACAGGGTGGGACAGAATTCAAGAACAGCCACTGCGGTTTATCCTGCGGTGGCTGTAACCTGTCTTATGGGTGCCCGCCCTTAGAAACTGCGGTTTCTCAGGATTATCGTTGTGCCCTCTTCAAATTCTCTTTCGCTGTTTTCAAGGAAACCGTGGCGGTGATAAATCCGGGCCCGGGTGATTTTTTCAGGACCCACAGGAAATCCGCACGGAGGCTTCCAATCGCATAGGCGATCCGCGCATTTCAGCCGTTTTTCCAGGTCTGGAAGGAGAAGAGTACCAGAATGGGGAAGATTTCCAACCGGCCCAGCAGCATGTCCATGGTCAGCACCAGCTTGCTGAATGCGCTGAAGGAAGAATAGTTGCACACGGGGCCCACCGTTTCCAGGCCGGGACCGATGTTGTTCAGACAGGCCAACACAGCGGAGAAATTGGTTCCCGTGGAGAAACCGTCCAGGGAGATGAGGACAAAGCTGATAAACACGATCAGCACATAGGCGGACAGATACGCATTGGTATTGGAGAGGATTCGCTCATCCACAACGCTGCCGTTGTTGCGCACCAGCTTGACCTTCCGGGGGTGGAGCATCTGGGCGATGTTCCGTTTCAAGCTCTTGAACAGCAGCAGAATTCTTGCCACCTTGATGCCGCCGCCTGTGGAACCGGCACAGGCGCCTACCACCATCAGGCACAGCAGAATGGTTTTGGAGAAGCTGGGCCATAGATCAAAGTCCGTGGTGGCAAAGCCGGTGGTGGTCATGATGCTGCTGACCTGAAAGAGTGCGTGTCTCATCGTTTCCTCCGCAGTGGGGTAGAAGCCCCAGAGGTTCCAGATGATCAGGGCCACGCTGCCCAGCACAATGGCGATATACAGCCGAAGCTCCTCGTCCTTGAACACGGCACGGATCTGCCGCAGGAACAGCAGATAATAGCAGCTGAAATTCACGCCGAACAGCAGCATGAAGATAGAGGTCACATTCTGAATATAGGGGCTGTAGCCGGCTATAGAGTCATTTTTCACGCCGAAGCCGCCGGTACCTGCGGTACCAAAGGCGGTGCAGAGGGCTTCGAACAGAGACATTCCTCCCGCAAGGAGCAGGAGAATATCCAGAAGGGTCAGTCCAACGTAGAGCATGTAGAGAATGCCGGCGGTCTTGCGCATTTTGGGCACCAGCTTACCCACGCTGGGGCCGGGGCTTTCCGCCCGAAGCAGGTGCATGGTAAACCCCTTTTCGCTGCCTTTGGCCGGGGCGATGGCCAGCAGGAACACCAGCACACCCATGCCGCCCACCCAGTGGGTGAAGCTGCGCCAGAACAGCAGCCCCTTAGCCATGGATTCCACCTCCGGCAGAATGGAAGCGCCGGTGGTGGTGAAGCCGGACACGGTTTCAAAAAAAGCATCCACAAAATGGGGGATCGCGCCGGAAATGCGGAAGGGGAGTGCGCCGATCAGGCTGAGCACGATCCAGCTGAAGGCCACACAGACCATGCCGTCGGTGGCATAGAAGGCGCTTTTTGCATCCTTGCACAGGACAAACAGCAGAAAGCCCAGGGCGGCACAGATGCCCAGGGTGACCAGAAAACCGTGGACGGCTGCCGTTTCCCCCAGGCACAGGCTGATCATCAGCGGGGGAACAAGGAAGAGTCCTTCGATAAACAGAATCTGGGCGGTGAAGCGCCCCATCATTTTATAGTTCATGAACGTCCCCCGCGGTTATGCAAAGATGTCGTTGAGCTGGTAGAGCACCTCGCCGCCATTGGTTACCACGATGACGATATCTCCCTGCCGGAAGGTGGAGTCACCGTTGGCAATCTCGGGGACCTCGCCGTGGTTGATGGAGACCAGCAGCACATTGGGCTTCAGCTTGATCTGCTTCAGGGGTTCGCCGCAGTGGCGGGTGGTTTCGTCCACCCGGAACTCCATGGCTTCCGCCTGGCCGTCGGCGATGGCGTGGACGGAGAGGGCGGCACCGGTCTGGTTCTTCATGGCCCGGACGTAACGGGCAATATTGTTGCTGCAAAGATCTTTGGGGCAGACCACGCTGCCAAGCCCCAGGCTGTCGATCAGGCTGCGGTTGTCTGCGTTGCTCAGCCGGGTAATCACCTGGGGAACGCCGCAGCTGGCGGCATAGAGGGAGACGATCATGTTCAGTTCATCCCGGCCGGTGCAGGTCACCAGTGCGTCATACTGGGCCATTCCCTCGCTGATGAGCAGATCCTGGTCACTGACGTCACCGTGGATGATGTCGGTGTCCGGCAGCAGTGAACTGAGCTCCTGGCAGCGGGGGAGGCTGGATTCCACGATTTTCACATGGACGCCTTCTTTTTCCAGCCGGGCAGCCAGGTAGTAGCCCACCATACCGCCGCCGCAGATCAGAACCCGGCGAACCCGGCGGGTGATGATCCCCAGATTGTTCAGCAGGGTGGTCAGGTTTTCGGACAGGGCGGTGACGAAAATCCGGTCGCCTTCCCGCAGAATGAAGTCGCCGCCGGGGGCAATGGCGGAGCCGTTGCGCAGCACGGCGCAAACCAGTACCTGGCATTTGACGATGCTTTTCAAATCCATCAGCTTCACATTGCGCAGCTTGCTTCCGGCATCCACCCGGAGCTCCACGATTTCGGTGCGGCCCTTGGCAAAGGTATCCCGCCGCAGGAAGCCCGGATATTTCAGCAGCCGGTGAATTTCGGTAGCGGCCTGATTCTCGGGGTTGATGACCAGGGACAGACCGAACACATCCCGCATTTTATAGGCCTGCTCGTTATACTCGGGATTCCGGATCCGGGCGATGGTGTGCAGCTTTGGATTCATGGAATGGGCGGTGGTGCAGCAGAGCAGATTGATCTCGTCGTGGTTGGTTACCGCAACCAGCAGATCCGCCTCTTTTACTCCGGCCTGATTCAGCACGGTCATGGAGGCGCAGTTGCCCTGAACGGAGATCAGGTCGTAGCGTTCCATGGTGGAGTCCAGAATGCCGGGATCGGAGTCGATGATGGTTACGTCGTGATCCTCAGCAGTGAACTGTCTGGTCAGCGTTGCGCCAACCTTGCCGTCTCCGGCGATGATAATCTTCATAAAACCTCCAGAAATGGAAATTCATATTTCAAATCATTATATCAGATTGCTCCATATATTACAACCAAAAAAGTGCCTTTTCGCGGAGAATTTGCGGGAAGCATAAAAATCCCTCCCCAAAGCCGGGGAGGGATGAATCTAGGTTTCCGGCGGGAGAAATCAGTCCTGGCTGGTCAACACCTCTGCCGCCGCCATAATCTGGGGATCGTCCTGGGGCTCCAGGGTGCCGTAATAGATGGCCAGATCCGTTTCCTCGTCCACCTCCACCAGCACGTCCGGCTGAATGCCCACGTCGGCCAGGCTTTTGCCGTTGGGGGTGAAGTATTTGCCGGAGGAAAGGCCCACGGCGGAACCGTCGCTGAGCTCATAGGTGTACTGGAAGTAGCCTTTGCCGCAGGTGGGGGTGCCCACCACGGTACCGGCGCCATATTCCTGAATGGCGGCAGGGAAGAACTCCGCAGCGGAGTAGGAATCCTGGTTGCACACCACCGCGATGGGCATGTCCAGGAAGGAAGCGTCGGAATAGTCCACCTTCTCCTTGCCGGTGTAGTCCACGGAACGGAACAGTTCCCCTTCCGGCAGCAGGTAGTCCAGCAGCTCCACCAGCTCCGTGGCATAACCGCCGGGGTTGTTGCGGACGTCAAAGATCAGAGCGGCGGCCCCTTGCTCCCGCAGCGCCTCGATGGCGGCAATGGACTCCTGAGCGCAGCGGGCATCAAAATTGCGGATGGCAATCAGTCCGATGTCCCCGTCCAGCATTTGGAAGGAGACGACCTCCGTCAGAATCTGGCGCCGCTCCAACCGGAAGGGAAGGATTTCACTTTCCCGCAGGATCTCCAGCTCCACTGTGGTGCCCTCCGGACCGCGGATGAGGTTCCTCAGCTCGGACACGGTGAGTCCTTTCGTGGTTTCACCGCCTGCGGATACAATGATGTCTCCGGTAAGAATCCCCGCCTCGTGGGCGCTGCCCCCCGGCTGAACATCGATGACCAGGAAGCCCTCTTCATTCTCGTCGGCGGTGATGGTCACACCGATGCCCACATAGGCATTCTCGGTTTGCTCCTTGTGGTCGGCGTATTCCTGGGCGCTGAGGTAGTAGCTCCAGCGATCTCCCAGAGAGCTTATCATGGCGGAGGCTGCTGCGTCTTCCGCCTTTTCCATATCGGCTTCACCGATGAAGCGGTTTTCAATCAGATATTCCACCTGGTCCAGTTTGGAAACCCCGGGGGTTTTTCCGGCGCAGAGGAACAGGGTCACCGCACAGGCAACCAATGCAGTGGCGGTATAGGAAAGAATGCGGGAAAATGTTTTCATAATACTCACCAAGATGTTTTGAAATTGCCCACAGCCTGTTCCGGGCTGTGGGCATGGTATTTAGTACAATGCAACGTAGTTGCAGGGATTCACATAGGAACCGTTGCAGGCGATGCCGAAGTGCAGATGGTTGCCGGAGGCAATGCCGGTTTTGCCCACATAGCCAATGGTCTGGCCCTGGTTCACCTTCTGCCCGGCGCTGACAATGTAGTTGCTCATGTGCATGTAAATGGAGGAAAAACCGTCACCGTGGTTGATGGTGACATAATAGCCGGCGCTGTTGGAGTAGGTGGCAATGGTCACCGTACCGCCCCGGGAAGCTACGATGGGGGTGCCGGCATTGGCAGAGAGGTCAACGCCCTGGTGATAGGTGGAGGCGCCTGCAATGCCGGTATCCCGTAAGCCAAAGGGACTGGTCAGCTTCTTGTAGCTGCAGGGAACCATCCAGGAGCTGCCCACGGTAACGCCGCTGTTGGAACCGCTGTTGCCGGAGTCGGAACCGCCGGAACTGTCACCGCCGGAACTGTCACCGCCGGCGCTTCCACCGGAATTGGCTGGGGCTTCCGTGGTAGGGGGAACATAGGTGGACATATAGGCGATCCACTCAGCCTCCTTGGCTTCGTTGTACTCCTGCTCTTTCAGGGCAATCGCGGCCAGAAGTTCTTCGTCCTCCTGCATCAGATGGTCTTGCTGAAGCATCAGCTCATCACTCTTGGCAAGCAGCTGAACGATCAGCTCGTCGGCTTCGGCGCGCTTGGCATCCAGCTGCTCCTGGGTGGCATTCAGCTCCTGACGGGTGACCTCCAGCTCGCTTTTTTCCTGATTCAGCTGGGCCTGGGCCTCCTCCACCGCTTGAGCGGCATCGCTGAGCTCCTGCAGCCGGCGGGTATCGGCGGTGGTGATTTCTTCCACCATGTTCAGACGGTCCAGCAGGTCTGAAAAGCTGTTGGCCTTGAATATCACCTCCCAGTAGGAGATGGTGCCCTCTTCCTCCATGGCCCGGATGCGGGTCTTGCAGTCTTCGTTCAGCTGGCTGTACCGTTCCTGAGCCCGGTCCAGCTCCTCCTGCTGATCGGCAATCAGCACGCTGTAGGCGGAAAGCTGATCGTTGATGTTGATGATTTCGGTGTGCAGAAGACCGATTTCCTGGTCGATCACATTTTTCTGCGCCACGATATTGGAAATCTCGTCGGAAGTGGCCTGATACTGCTCCTGGAGCTCGGAGATCTGACTTTTAATGTTGTTGCGGTCTTCCTTCAGTGCATTGATCTGTTTGCGGATCTCACTGGAGGAGGCGGCCCAAACACGGGTGGGAAGAATGCTCATCAAAAGGGACAGAATCATAACGGCAGCCATGATTCCGGCCAGAATGGATACAAGACGCTTGCGGTTTTTCATAAAGTGCTCCTTTTTGCCTGGGTGTTCAGAGAATTCCGGGAACCTCTGAATCATTCGTCTGCGGCTGAACAGCGGGCCTTTTGTCCCATCCGTTCAGTTCCAAAATCGGGAAATACACAAAGTATTCCTCTAATTTTGGAACTTTCGGTTGAGGCAAAATCCCTCGCTGTCAGCTCTTGCCGAATGAGTCAGAGTTTCCTTTACAAATAAGCCATGGGATTGACGTAAGTTCCGCCATAGGAGATGCCGAAATGCAGGTGGGGGCCGGTGGAAACGCCGGTGCTGCCCACATAGCCGATCAGCTGTCCCTGGGACACGGACTGCCCGTTGGTGACCACATAGCGGGTCATGTGCATGTAAATGGATGCGAATCCGTCACCATGGTTGATGGAAACGTAGTAGCCCGCACCGCCGGCCTGATAAGATGCTTTGGTGACGGTGCCGCTGCGGGTGGCGTAAATCGGGGTGCCGGTGGGGCAGGCCATGTCAATACCCTGATGATAGGTGGAAGCGCCTGCGGTGGGGGCCTTCCGGTAGCCGAAGGCGCTGGTGATGGTGTAGCCGGAAACCGGCTCGAGCCATGTGGCATTGGAGGGGGGATTCTCGCCCCGCAGCGCCATTTTGACCAGCTCTTCCTTGTATTGCGCGGCCTGAAGCTCTTTCTGCTTCTGAGCGATCTCATTCATCAGCTCGTTCTGCAGAGCCTCGGACTTGTCCAAAACCACCTGGAACTCTTCCTGTTTGGCAATCAGCTCCCGAAGAAGATCATCCGATTCGGTACGCTTGACCTCCAGCATTTCCTCGCTGTCGGAAAGCATCTGCCGGGTTTCCTGCAGGTCGGCCATTTCCTCGTTGAGGATCCGCTGGTTTTCCTCCACATTGGCGGAGGCAATCTGCAGGTCCAGCAGACGGCGGGTATCGGCAGCGGCGATCTCATCCACCATGTTCATCCGGTCCAGAAAGTCCGTAAAGCTTTTGGATTCAAAAATGACCTGCCAGTAGGTGATTTCGCCCTCTTCTTCCATGGCCTGAATCCGGTCTTTGTATTTCTTATTAAGCTGGGTCAGCTGGGCGTTGGCTTCGTCCAGCCGCTCCTGGGCATCGGCGATCATCTGGCCGTAGATGCGCAGCTGCTCGTTGATGTTGATGATCTGCTCATGGAGCAGGGATATTTCCTGGTCGACGGCGTTTTTCTTGTCCACCAGAGCCTGGATCTCGCTGGCGTTGGCATTGTACTGGCTTCTGACTGCATCGATCTGTGCCTGAATGACGGCGTTTTCTACTTTAAGATCGGTGATTTCTTCTTTGATCTCGGAGGAGGTTGCAGCCCTTGCCGTTGGGGGCAAGCTGCAAAAAACCGTCACAGCTGAAAGAAAAACAGCGACAACAGACCGAGAAATGTGTGATTTTCTCATAGTTTCTCCTTGGAAGCGGGCATTGCCCTCTTCCGATAGTCTGTCTGGGGAGAACCGGAAAGGAAGGTTCTCCGGGGGACCTTACACATCCATGAACTTACGGATGGAGGTCCAGCTGCCGACGATGCCCACGAACAGGCCGGCTGCGCCGAAGGTCATCAGCATGGGAACCATCAGATCCCCTGTGAAGGGAACGAACGTGAACAGCCGCAGGGCGTCCACAGTGTTGACCCGCTCCACCAGTGCGTCATACAGCACCCATTCCAGGCCGAAGGCCAGGATGGCGCCGATCATGCCCAGGGTGAAGCCCTCCACAATAAAGGGCAGCCGAATGAAGCTGTTGGTGGCGCCCACCATTTTCATAATGGCGATCTCATCCTTGCGGTCGTACATGGCCAGCTTGATGGTGTTGGAAATAATCAGAAGGGAGACCACCAGCAGTGTGGCAATCAGGGCGATGGAGACCACGTTCAGAACGCTCTGAATGGTGGTAAAGCCCTGGGCCAGCTCGTAGGCGGCGTTGGTTTTGGCCACACCGGGAATATTCTTCAGCAGATTGTCGGTCTGCTCCATCAGTGCGTTGTCTTCCAGGGTGACCACATAACGGTGGCGCAGATCCTGGGATTGAACACCGTTGAAGGCGGCGTTGTTGTCGTGGTCACTGATGAAATTGTCCAGGGCTTCCTCCCGGGAAACGAAGACGGACTTCTGAACGTTGTCCAGCTGATTGATGATGGTGCCGATGCTTCTGGCCTCTGCATCGGACAGGCTGCTGTCCACATACACCATGATCTCACTGGTTTTGTTCAGATTGTCCACCATCACGTCCAGGTTGTAAGCCAGGATGGAGAAGCTGCCCACGATCAGAAGGCAGGCGATGGTGACGCAGATAGCGGCGAAGGACATAAAGCCGTGGAGGAAGATACCGTGAAAGCCTTCCTTAATCAGATAGCCGAGATTGTTAATCTTCATCGTAGTACCCCTCTCCGTCGCTGACGACAATGCCGTCGTCAATGACAATCACCCGCTTGGAGAACAGCTGGACCAGGTCCTTCTCGTGGGTAACCACCAGGACGGTGGTGCCCAGGTTGTTGATCTCCTGCAGCAGGGACATGATTTCAAAGGAACGAGCCGGGTCCAGGTTGCCGGTGGGCTCGTCTGCAATAATGGTGGAGGGGTTGTTCACCAGGGCGCGGGCGATGGCAAGACGCTGCTGCTCACCGCCGGACATTTCACCGGGCAGCCGCTTGGCCTTGTTCTCCAGACCGACCAGCTCCAGCACGTAGGGAACGCGATCACGGATTTCCCGCTCCTTGGCGCCGATGACACGCATGGCGAAAGCCACGTTGTCGTAAACGCTCATTTTGGAAATCAGGCGGAAATCCTGGAACACAACGCCGGTGGTGCGGCGCAGGTAGGGGATTTCGCGCTTGCGAATCCGCTCCAGATTGTAGCCGTTGACATGAACCGTGCCGGCGGTGGGACGAAGCTCACCGCTGATCAGCTTGATAATCGTAGATTTGCCGGAACCGGAGGGGCCCACCAGAAAGCAAAATTCGCCGTCTTCGATCTGCATGCTCACGCCGTTGAGGGCGGGAGAGCCATGACCGTAGGATTTAACCACATCGGTAAATTCAATCATTTGCATCTATCTCCAATTTAAATTGGTCTCAGAAAAGCCTTCGACCGCAATGTAACCGAATTGTAACACATTTCGCCTATAAAGTCAATGCTATTCCGCAGAAAACAGGGCTTAAAGAAAAGAATTCATAAAAAATCAATAATTATTTCCCGGCTTTTTTCGGATAATACCAGATTTACCGGAATTATGTAACCCAATTTGCTTTGCCCAGGAAAAAAGGCACCGTTTTTTGCCCGGTGCCAATGATTCAGGAATATTCTTCCAGGAGCCGACGGTGCCTTTTCAACAGCAGCCAAAGCCCCAGGGGACATAAAGTTCCAATCCCGATGATGCCGGCGGGGGCTGAAAAGGCTCCGACCAGGCCGCAGAACAAAAAGGCCGTACCATACCACCGGTAGGCGGCACCCATCCGGCGGTTATAGCCGGGAACATCCCTGATGGCCCCTTTCCGCTTTTTTCATTCAGTGCATATCGGCTTCCGTCAGTAATTGCACAAATTGTAATTTGGCGGGCAGTGCCCGCAGCCAACGGCGCACCGGGCGTGTATGTCCTCCGGGACTCCTGGGCGGCGCCCGGTAACGTTTTTGCGTGCCAGGCTACAACAATCGCCCAGCCAGTGTAGGGGAGGCTCGTAGCCTCCCGCGCAGTATAATCCACAAAAATAAACCGGGTTGGGCGAATTCGTACGATGTCAGACATGATACCATTCAACGGAACACTCAATTTCGTTACGTTGCGGGCGGCTAC
>JALFGI010000013.1 GCA_022777455.1 Clostridiales bacterium
GCAGACTGAGAGGGCAACACATGGATTTTGGTTGCCATTGTCTTACTGCGGTACCCTCTCAGTCAGCCTGACGGCTGCCAGCTCTCCCAAAGGGAGAGCCAAGAGGGGCTTTGCCGTATCTGCCCGCCAAATTACAATTTATCATTTCATCGCCAGCGCGTCTTCTGCTGTGAAAGAAAAAGCGGACGGTGGGGCACCATCCGCTTTGGGTCATTCTTCAATTCGGCGGATGTCCGCGCCCAGGGCGGAGAGCTTGCCGATCAGGTCCTCGTAGCCCCGCTCCACAAAGTGGATGTTCTGCACCCGGGTGGTGCCCTTGGCGGCCAGACCTGCAATCACCAGTGCCGCGCCGGCCCGCAGATCGTGGGCGGAGACGGTGGCGCCTTCCAGATGATCCACGCCCACCACGGTGGCGGTTTTGCTTTCAATGGTGATTTTGGCCCCCATGCTCTGAAGCTCTGAGCAGTAGCCGAAGAACCGGGTCTCGTAAACGGATTCCGTCAGGCGGCTGGTGCCGTTTGCCAGAGCCATGCATACGCAGACCTGAGCCTGCATATCCGTGGGGAAGCCGGGGTAGGGCCGGGTTTTGGCCGTGGCCTGGCGGAGCCTGCCGGTGCTGATGATGCGCACGGAATCATCGAAGGGAATGATCCGGGCCCCCATCTCCTGGAGCTTGTTGGTGATGCACTCCAGGTGCTTAGGGATAACATTCTGCACCAGCACGTTGCCGCCGGTGGCGGTGACGGCGGCCAGATACGTACCTGCCTCGATCTGGTCGGGGATGATGGTGTAGGTGCCGCCCTTGAGAGAGTTGACACCCCGGATTTTCACGGTGTCGGTGCCTGCACCGGAGATTCTGGCACCCATGGTGTTCAGGAAGTTGGCCAGGTCCACGATGTGGGGCTCCTTGGCGGCGTTTTCAATGATGGTCTGGCCGGGGAGCAGGGTAGCGGCGATCATGATGTTCACTGTGGCACCCACGCTGGCCAGGTCCAGGCAGAACCGGCTGCCCTGCAGCCCATCGGGGCCGGGGCTCAGGGCCACATAGTCCTCGGTTTCATCCACATCGGCGCCCAGGGCCAGGAAGCCCTTGATGTGCTGGTCGATGGGGCGGGAGGCAAAATTGCAGCCGCCGGGAAGGGCCACATGGGCCTTGCCGAACCGGCCAAGAAGGGCGCCCATGAGATAGTAGCTGGCGCGCATCTCCCGCACCAGGTCCGCGTTGGGCTCGGTGCAGTGAACGGCGGTGCAGTCAATTTCCACCACATGGGGTTCGGGACACTGAATATCGGCGCCCATTCCCTCCAGAATATCCAGAAGGATGCGCACGTCGGAAATATTGGGAACATTCTCAATGCGGCACTTGCCGCTGACCAGAAGTGCTGCCGGCAGAATGGCAACGGCTGCATTCTTCGCACCGCTGATGGTGACGCTTCCGTTCAGAGGTCTGCCGCCGTTGATTTCATATATGGCCAAGGATGATCCTCTCCTTGTGATAATTTCGGGAAAAATGCGGATTAGCCCTTCTATACTAGCACAGTTTTCCTGCCGTGTAAAGAAAAATTATTTACGTAAACCTTTTGGATAGTGGTTTTTCAGCTGTTTTCCGTCCCCCTTGCCCCAGCCCAGGGAATAGGGGCCGGCTTTTACCAGGCACCAGCCTTTCTTGTCGCAGGGAAGCACGTCGCCATGAAGGTAGGCGCGGATTTCGTCGCTGTCCGGGGGGAAGGAAACCTGCGTTTTGCATTCGCCCAGCCACAGGGCCAGGGCGTGAGCGGGCTCGAACCGGTCCTTCTTTACCGTGCCCAGCTCCAGGCCGGGACGGAGCACCTTCAGGCGCTTTAAATCCGGCATCCGGGCGGGGACCCACCAGAGGGTTTCCCCAAAGCAGACCGGTCGGCCTTCCGGCAGACGGATGCCCAGCTCTTTGGCAAAGAGCTCCCACTGTTTCGGGAGCTTTTCTGTAGGAAGGGGGGCGGGGCGTTCTTCCTCGTGCCCCATTCTACGCAGCACGGCGGCGAAATGTCCCTCACCCAGCAGTCTGTGGGGCCACATCCGGTACATGGCCGGGCCGCTTTCCTCAAACCAGGGGGCTTCCACGGGCTCCGGCACAAAATCCGGGTGCCGCTCCAGGAAGGCCTGCACCGCTTCTTCGTCCTCCTGGGGGGCAAAGGTGCAGGTGGAATAAACCAGACGGCCCCCGGGGCGCACCAGGCCCGCAGCGCAGTCCAGAATTTCCCCCTGGCGGCGGGCGCACATCTGAACTGCCTCCGGGCTCCAGTCGGTGACGGCGGCCTCCTCCTTGCGGAACATGCCCTCACCGGAGCAGGGGGCATCCACCAGCACCCGGTCAAAGAAGCTGCCAAACCGCTGGGATAGGGCGGCGGGGGGCTCGTTGGTTACCACCGCGCCTGCAATGCCCAGCCGCTCGATGTTCCGGGAGAGGATTTTGGCCCGCTTGGGATTGATTTCGTTGCACACCAGCATGCCCTGTCCCAGCAGCCGCCCGGCGATCTGGGTGGACTTGCCGCCGGGGGCGGCGCACAGGTCGCAGATGATCTCCCCGGGCTGGGGGTCCAGCAGGGCCACGGGGGACATGGCGCTGGCTTCCTGTAAATAATATACGCCCGCCTCATGGTAGACATGCAGTCCCGGCCGGGCCTCGGGGTCATAGTAATAGCCCATGGGCTCCCAGGGCACGGGGTCTGCCACAAAGGGCAAGGCGGGAATTTCCCCCTTCAGGGGGTTAAACCGCAGAGCCACCGCCCGGGGACGCTGGAGGCTTTGCAGAAAGGCGTCATATTCCTCCCCCAGCTGGGCGCGCATTCTCTCTAAAAACAGTTCAGGAAGCATGGTTTTCCTCCGGCATGAAATACGTTTTTTTAATCATACCATCCCTAACATGATTTTTCAAGGAGAGCATTCCCAAAAGCTGCCCGCGGCAGCCGGATAAATTGGCGGGCAGATACGGCTGCGCCCCTTGGCTCTCCCTTTGGGAGAGCTGTCAGCCGAACAGGCTGACTGAGAGGGTACCGCAGGACGGTAATAGCACCCGAAATCAAACCATGCGGCCCTCTCAGTCTGCCCCGTAAGGGGCAGCCAGCTCCCCCAGAGGGGGAGCCAAGGGATGCGTCGGTTCCGGTCGCCAAATTACAATTTGTCGGGCTACTGCGTCAAGCTGAAATGCCCAGGATAAACCCCGGGTACTCTGTATTTTAAACAGCGCGGAAACGATTGACATTTTTCCTCTTTTGTGAGAGAATACTAAGGTTAAAAATCAGAAATAAGAGAGGCTTTTTTTATGAAGCAATCCAGAACACATAATTGCGGCGAGCTGCGGCTCCAGGACGCCGGCAAGCAGGTTACCATTGTCGGCTGGCTGGAAAATGTCCGGGAGGTTGGCTCCAACTTTGCTTTCTGCGTGCTGCGGGATTACTACGGCACCACCCAGGTGGTCATTGAAAATGAGACCATGATGTCCATTATCAAGCCCATCAACAAGGAATCCACCATCTCCGTTACAGGCCATGTGCGGGAGCGGGAGAGCAAGAACCCCAAGCTCCCCACCGGCGAAATCGAAGTGGTTCCCGAAAAAATCGAGGTGCTGGGCAAGTGCATCCACAACCAGCTGCCCTTTGAGATCAACAAGTCCAAAGAGGCCGACGAAAACACCCGCCTGAAGTACCGCTTCCTGGACCTGCGCAACCCCGCCGTCAAAAGTAACATCGTGCTGCGCTGCCAGGTGGTGGCGGAGCTGCGGCGGCTGATGACCGAGAGGGGCTTTTTGGAGATCACCACGCCCATCCTTACCTCCTCCAGCCCCGAAGGCGCCCGGGACTATCTGGTGCCTGCCCGGAACCACCCCGGCAAGTTCTACGCCCTGCCCCAGGCACCCCAGCAGTTCAAGCAGCTGCTGATGACCGCGGGCTTCGACAAATATTTCCAGATCGCTCCCTGCTTCCGGGATGAGGACGCCCGGGCCGACCGGACCCCCGGTGAGTTCTATCAGCTGGATATGGAGATGGCCTTCGCCACCCAGGAGGACGTGCTGTCCACCCTGGAGGATGTGCTGGTGCCCGTGTTCCGGAAGTTCGGCAAATATCAGAGAATCTCCCAGGCTCCCTTCCGTCACATCCCCTTCAAGGAAGCCATGGAGCGTTACGGCTCCGACAAGCCCGACCTGCGCATCGACCTGGAAATCCAGGACATTTCCGATGTGGTCCAGGGCTGCGGCTTCGGCCCCTTCGAGGGCGCAACCGTGAAGGCTGTGGCGGTGGACAATTTCACCCAGGCCCGGAAGTGGATCGACAAGCTCCTGGCTGACGTGGAAGTGCAGACCGGCAATAAGGCCTGCTGGTTCAAGGTGGACGACACCGGCGCCATCACCGGCGGCATCTCCAAATTCCTGGGCCAGTGCGGCGAGGCACTGAAGGAAAAGCTGAATCTCAAGCCCGGCAGCTTCGTGTGCATGGCCGCAGGGAAGAAGGCCGCGGCCCAGAAGACCGCCGGCGTCATCCGCACCTTGCTGGGCAAGCGGGTTCCCGGCCACTTCGACGAGGAGCAGTACGCCCTGTGCTGGATTGTGGACTTCCCCATGTACGAAAAGGACGAGGAAACCGGCAAAATCGACTTCTGCCACAACCCCTTCTCCATGCCCCAGGGCGGCCTGAAGGCACTGGAGGATGCCGGGGATGATGAGGAGAAGATTCTCGACATCAATGCTGACCAGTACGACCTGGTAGTCAACGGCTACGAGTCCGCCTCCGGCGCGGTCCGGAACCACGATCCTGAGATCATGGTCAAGGCCTTCCAGATGGTGGGCCGGGGCGAGGAAGAGGTCAAGGCCAAGTTCCCCGCCATGTACAATGCTTTCACCTACGGCGCGCCCCCCCATGCAGGCGCGGCTCCCGGCGTGGACCGCCTGATCATGCTGCTCACCGGCGAGGAGAGCATCCGGGAGGTCATCACCTTCCCCATGAACAAGAATGCCCAGGACCTGATGATGGGCGCTCCCTGCACCGTGGAGCAGAAGCAGCTGGACGATGTGCACATCGCGCTGAACGTGGAAGAATAATCGTTTCCAAACCGGGCGGCGGCAGTGATGCTGCTGCCCGGTTCCCATAAGCACGGAAGAGAGGAGTAACTGCATGAATCGAGAAGAAGCAAGAAAGAAAGCCCAGGCGCTGGTGGAGCAGATGGACGTGCTGGAGGCAGCCGCCCAGCTGAGCTATGACGCTCCCGCCCTGGACCGGCTGAATATTCCGGAATACAACTGGTGGAACGAGGCCCTTCACGGCGTGGCCCGGGCCGGTGTGGCCACCAGCTTCCCCCAGGCCATCGGCATGGCCGCGTCCTTTGACCCGGAGCTGGTGCAGCGCCTGGGCGACATTGCCGCCACCGAGGGCCGGGCCAAGTACAACACCCTCTCCCAAAAGGGCGACCGGGACATCTACAAGGGACTGACCTTCTGGTCCCCCAACATCAATATTTTCCGGGACCCCCGGTGGGGCCGGGGCCATGAAACCTATGGCGAGGACCCCACCCTTACCGCCGAGCTGGGCAAGGCCTATATCCGGGGCCTCCAGGGGGACGGAGAATATCTGAAATCCGCCGCCTGTGCCAAGCATTTTGCCGTCCACTCCGGCCCGGAGGCGGAGCGGCACCATTTCAACGTCAACCCCTCCAAAAAGGATATGGAGGAAACCTATCTCCCCGCTTTCGAGGCGGCGGTGAAGGAGGCGGATGTGGAGTCCGTCATGGGCGCCTACAATGCGGTGAACGGCTACCCCTGCTGCGGCAGCCCGGAGCTGCTGCAGGAATACCTGCGGGACAAATGGGGTTTTCAAGGCCATGTGGTCTCCGACTGCTGGGCCATCCGGGACTTCCATGAGAATCACCACTTTACCGATACCCCCGCCCAGTCCAGCGCCGCTGCCCTGAAAGCCGGCACCGACCTGAACTGCGGCTGCACCTACCGCTGCCTGATTACCGCTCTGGCCCAGAAGCTGATCACCGAGGAGGACATTCGCCAGGCCGCTGTCCGGCTGTTCACCACCCGGTATCTGCTTGGCATTATGGACGGCCAGGAAACGGAGTTCGACAAGATTCCTTACTCCGCCGTGGAGTGCAGGGAGCATGTATCCGCTGCCATTGAAGCGGCGGAAAAAGGCATTGTACTGCTGAAAAACGATGGCATTCTCCCCTTGAACAAAGAAAAGCTGAAATCAATCGCCGTGGTGGGCCCCAACGCCAACAGCCGCGTTGCCCTCATCGGCAATTACCACGGCACCTCCTCCCGGTACATCACCGTGCTGGAGGGCATCCAGGATGAGGCTGGCGACGATGTGCGGGTCTACTATTCCGAAGGCTGCCACCTGTTCCGGGACCGGGTGGAGAGCCTGGGCCGGGCCGATGACCGGATCGCCGAAGCCCTGGTGGCGGCGGATCAGTCCGACGTGGTGGTGCTGGTGCTGGGTCTGGACGAAACCCTGGAGGGCGAGGAAGGAGACACAGGCAACGCCGATGCTTCCGGCGACAAGGGAAGCCTGCTGCTGCCCGAAAGCCAGCGGAAGCTGGCGGAGGCTGTGCTGGATTCCGGCAAGCCGGTGATCCTGTGTCTGATGGCCGGCAGCGCCGTCGATATCAGCGAAATTGCCGACCGGGCGGCTGCTGTGGTGCAGCTTTGGTATCCCGGCGCCCGGGGCGGCAAGGCGGCAGCGGACATTCTGTTCGGCAAGCGCTCCCCCTCTGGCAAGCTGCCTGTGACCTTCTATTACAACAGCGCCCTGGAGGAAATGCCCGCCTTCACCGACTATTCCATGAAAAACCGCACCTATCGCTACTATGAAGGAAAGGCCCTGTATCCCTTCGGCTACGGCCTGACCTACGGCGATACCAAAGTCCTGTCCGTCACCGCTGACGAAACGGAAGCCAGAGTGGTGGTGCGCAACGACGGCCGGGAGACGGAGGATGTGCTCCAGCTCTATATCAAGGACATGGCCTCACCGGACGCTCCCGTGAATCCCGTGCTCTGCGCTTTCCGGCGGATTTCTCTGAATCAGGGGGAGGAGAAGGAAATTACCCTGAAGCTCCCTGCCAGAGCCTTCCAGGTTTGCAATGAGGAGGGAAAGTGGATTCCCGGCAGCGGGAAGTGGACCCTGTACGCTTCCTTCGGCCAGCCCGATGAACGCACCCGGGAGCTCACCGGCAAAAAGGCCGCCTCCTGCGTCATTGAATAACCCCATCAAACACCAGGAGCCTCCCACCCGGGAGGCTCCTGCATTTTTTCGTTATACGGGGAAATTGTAGTTTGGCAGTACGATGATTGGGACTTGGTCCGATCAGTACCACAGCTACTGTAGTAGAATGTAAATCTAAAAGGTTGATGTAAGCGAGATATCAGATACGAGATACAAGATACAAGAAACAGGGGAAAGGAACCAAACCCAAAAAGCCAAGCTAAAAAACGAAAGCACTCCGCAAAAAGCGCGCCGGGAGAGGGTTCTTAGGGGGAGGGTGGTGCTCCGCGCAGCGAATCCATAATACCAATACTTGCCGGTGGCAAGTATACCATAATGTATGGCTTTGGCGTCGGGAGTGCGACATTCAGCGCCTCCCCCTAAGCCGACTTCTTTGGGTCCTTTCTTGTTCGGAGACAAGAAAGGACCCCGCCGGAAGCACCAACGAAAATTGAGCGGTTTCGTTCTGTGCACCATTTCCCGAAGCGTGACATTGCGGCAGGGACAGAAAGCCGCCCACCGGACTTGATTACCTGGTTGAATGGCGCCATGTCGGGGATCCTACGAATTCGCCCGATCTGGTTGCCTGCTGTGGGATTTGTACCGCGCAGGCGGCTGATAGCCGCCCCTGCGGTGGTTGGGCAGTCGTCATTGCCAGCTTAAAATGGCTTCCTTCATGCCCTGTAAATCCAGCACGCCGTAGGCAAAGCCCTTTTTCACCAGGGCTTCCGGCAGGTATTCGTCGTACTTATCGAACAGGGGCAGCTCCTTGGGGTACACCAGCTCCATGGGGTCCATGGGCTTTTGAATTTCTTCGGCCACCACCCGGAAGAATTCCTCCGGGCCTGCCCTCATGGTGAACTGCATATAGTAGGGCCGGGCGGAATCCAGGTTTTTCAGGCCCAGACGGTCGGCGCATTTGATTTTCAGAAACCGCTCCATGGCGAGAAATTCATAGGTGCCCACCCAGGGGAGCAGACACCACATGTTGCCCCCCAGGTTGATCAGGGGCTTTTTCCCCGCCTCGGAGTGGGCGGCGGTGAACCGGGCCTGCTCCAACCGGGCCACGGCGTTTTTCATCAGGTAGGGATAGGAACGGTCCTCCAGGAGCACCCGGCGCATCCGCTGCAAAATCTTTGTGTGCAGATCCCCGGGGCACTGGCCAAAATAGGCGGGGATGGAGCCCTTCACCTGCTCGCAGTAGACCAGGTGTCGCTTGTGGTCGATGTCCAGCACCACCCAAACGTGTCCCGCGATGGCCAGCTTTTCTCCCACCGGGGGCGGCAGCACCACGGTGCCCAGCTCCTGGGACTCGCTGCGGACGGTGTATTCCTCGTTCTCCTGGAACACGCCGTAGAATTTGAAGGAATTCACCACCCGCTCTCCCGCCAGGCCAACGATCAGCCCGCCCTGCTCGGTGCGCTGGATGTGATCCGTTTCCACCAGATGGCGCAAAAGGCACTTGAAGTCCTCCTGGCTGATGCGGTGGAAGTAGTGCAGCGGCAGCACCCGGTCCGCCAGGGCCCGGGGGGACAGCTCCCCGCAGGAGGCCAGGGTGGACATGGTCTGGTGGTACAGCAGGCTGTAGGGCAGCCGGTCCAGCCGGGGCGGCTCCACCCACCGCTCCTCCAGATACAGCTGCACCAGAGCGATGCCCTGCAGCAGCTTCCAGGGAATGGTGGTGGGCAGCATGGCCCGGGCCTCCGGCTCGTCCTCCCGCATCACGAACCACATTTCCGGGGGGCTTTCCCGCCGCCCGGTGCGGCCCATGCGCTGCAGGAAGGAAGAAACCGTCCAGGGAGCGTCGATCTGGAAGGCCCGCTCCAGCCGTCCGATGTCAATGCCCAGCTCCAGGGTAGCGGTGGTCACGGTGGTCATATACTGGGAGTCGTCCTTCATCACCTCCTCGGCGGTCTGCCGGTAGGAGGCGGAGAGGTTGCCGTGGTGGATGAGGAACCGGTCGGGCTCGTGATTGATCTCGCAGTACTGCCGCAGGGTGGTGGTGACGGTTTCGCACTCCTCCCGGGAGTTGACAAACACCAGGCATTTTTTCCCTCTGGTGTGCTCGAAGATGTAGCCCAGCCCCGGGTCGGCGTTTTTGGGAGCCTCATCCGTCTTCTCTTCCAGAACGGGCATGGCGTCAATGTCCGTCCGGTCCTCGGCGGCCTGGACGTTTTTCACATAGAAATGCTCCATGCTCAGCCGCCAGCGACTTCCCTTGGCTTCGACTTTGGGAATGATGGTCTTCCTCCCGGTGCCCAGGGACAGAAATTCCCCGCACTTCTCCGGGTCGCCGATGGTGGCGGAGAGGCCGATTCTTCTGGGATTCACTCCCGCCAATCGGCTCAGCCGCTCAATCAGGCACAATGTCTGCCCACCCCGGTCCCCCCGGAGCAGGGAGTGCACCTCGTCGATGACCACGAACCGCAAATCGCCGAAGAGACGGGGAATGGCCGCGTGCTTGTGCAGCAGCATGGCCTCCAACGATTCCGGGGTGATCTGCAGAATGCCGGAGGGATGCTTCATCAGCCTGGCTTTGTGGCTCTGGGCCACGTCCCCGTGCCAGTGCCACACCGGAATGTCCGCCTGGGCGCACAGGTCATTCAGCCGGAGAAACTGGTCGTTGATCAGCGCTTTCAGAGGGCCGATGTAGATGGCCCCCACGGAGGCGGGAGGATCTTCGGAAAACAAAGTGATGATGGGGAAGAAGGCCGCCTCGGTTTTGCCGGAGGCGGTGGAGGCGGTGAGCAGCAGATTTTCGTCGGTATTGAAGATGGCATCCGCCGCGGCCACCTGAATGGCCCGGAGGTTCGACCAGTTGTTGCGGTAGATATAGTCCTGGACAAAGGGGGCGTAACGGTCAAATGCACTCATGGCTTACCTCTTAAATGTCAAATTCCGCGAATTGGTCCTCGGTGGCTTCTCCGATGACATCGTTCCGGGCGTAGGTGAACTGGTCGCTGCCCAGAAGCTGCCGGACCTTCACCCCGGGGTTCTGGTACACGATGTCCAGCACCTCGATGAAGTCCCGGATGACCTCCCGGGGGGTGATGTGGGTGTCCGCGCCGATGCGGCCGAACTCGATCTCAATAAAGTCGATCATATCCTGCTGGGTGACGATCTGGGGGTATTCGTAGAGCCCCGCGTGGATGTCCGCCAGCTTTTCGATGAGGATGAGCATTTCCTCATTGGTCAGGGGTT